>JAEWEJ010000429.1 GCA_023389455.1 Actinomycetes bacterium
CCGGGGCCCTGCGCGCCGGGGCCCTGCACACCAGGCCCCGCAGCGTGACCCGCGACGTGCCCCGGCCCGCCGTGCCCGGCCGGCACGTCGGCCGACGCGGGGCGCCGGTAGGAGGACGGGGGCGCGAACAACGGTGCGCCCGCGGGTGCCGGTGCCTCGTCCCGCGGCGCGCCGAGGTCGCTCACGGGCGCTCCCAGACGGTGGAGACGGTCTGCCAGCCACGGCCGATGCGGCCGGCGACGGTGTCGTCGTACCCGCCGGGCGGGAAGGCCGCGACGAGCTCGTCGACGTCGCCGTCGTCCTGCGACGCGACCACCTGCACGACGGTCGACTCCGACTGCCAGGCGACGTGCCACGGCTCGATCGACAGGACGTGGACCTGCCGGCCACCGACCTCGCGGACCGGTGCGCCGACCAGGCCGTCCGTGTCCAGGCGCCCCTGCTGCTCCGTCACCACGAACGCGCCGGCGGGCCCGGTGACGTCGACCTCGAGCACCCGCGGGTCGCCCGCCGACCAGCTGATCGCCCCGATGCGCCAGCCGTCGGGCAGCGCGTCGGGGAAGGTCCAGCCCTGCGAGCGCAACCACGCGATCGTGTCGTCGTCCGCGGGCGTGCTCTCCCCCGTCGGCGCCGTCGAGGCGTGGGCGAGCAGGCCGAGCACGGCCGCCGGGTGGCTCGTCGGGGTGACGACCGGCCGCGCGCCCAGCACGAACAGGCCCGCGGCGACGACGCCCAGCCCGGCGACCGAGCCGACGACGAGGCGCACCGGTGTGCGTCGCGTCGTGACGTCGCCCCGCAGCGAGTGCGTGGCCGCGTAGGGCAGGGCGGCGCCCCGTCGTGCGTCGAAGGGGTCACGAGCGCCGGGCACGGGCGGCGCGGTGTCGGCGGAGAGGGACAGGAGCCGGGCCGTGAGGTCCTCGGTCGGCACCACGGGGTCCGCTGCGGCCAGCGCCCGCCGGGCGGCGCGGGCCGCGGCGAGCTCTCCCGCGCACAGCGCGCAGCCGGCCACGTGCGCGAGCGCACGCTCCGTCGAGGCCGCGTCGAGCTGACCGTCGACCAGCGCGCTGATCCGCGAGCCGAGGTGCATCACCCGGACACCTCCCGGGTGCCGAGCGCCACCGCGCCGCTCGTGGCGGCCTCGTCGAGCACGTCGGCCGCGGCCTCGTCGCCGGGGGCGCCCGGGGTCGTCCGGTCGGCGGGCCGCCGGTGCTCCAGCGCCACCCGCAGGCGGGCCCGGGCGCGGTGGATCCGCGAGCGCACGGTGCCGAGCTTGATGCCCAGAGTCACCGCGATCTCCTCGTACGACAGGCCCTCGATGTCGCACAGGACCACGGCGGCGCGGTACTCGGGCGGCAGCTCGTCGAGGGCGCGTTGCACGTCCCGGTCGAGGTTGGCCGCCTCGAACGCGCGCTCGGGCGTCGCCAGCCGGTCGGGTGACGACCACCGGTCGGTGTCGTCGCCGATCGGCTCGATCCGCACGCGCTGCCGGCGTCGGGCCTGGTCGAGGAACAGGTTCGTCGTGATCCGGTGCAGCCAGCCCTCGAAGGTCCCGGGGCTGTACGTGTGCAGCGAGCGGAACACGCGCACGAAGGTCTCCTGCGTGAGGTCCTCGGCGTCGTGCCGGTTGCCCGTCAGCCGGTAGGCGAGCCGGTACACGCGGCCGGAGTGCTCGCGGACGATCTCCTCCCAGGACGGGGCCTGCCACTGGGGGGGCTGGGCGCTCATCTGCGGGGTTCACTCCTCGGTGCGACGCGGGTCCTCAGTCTCCCAGGTCGCGCGGCCCTGCTCGACCCCTGTTCGTCCTGGGCGGAACCAGGTCCGCCGGGCGGCGGCGCCACGCACGCCGCGTCCGCGGCACGTCCGGGGCGCGGCACTACGCTGGCGAGCAGGCAGGCCCGCCGGGGGCCGGCGACGAGGAGGCCGTCATCTCCACCGACAAGGCGCAGAGCTGGGTCTACTGCGAGGAGTTCCTCGACGAGGACGACGTCCTGCTGCGCGCGCGCGAGCGCGCCTCGCACCTCGGGTGCACGCCGGTGCTGCCCGGCACGGGCGCGGCGCTGCGTGTCCTGGCTGCTGCGACGCAGGCCAGGGCCGTGGTGGAGGTCGGCACGGGCGCAGGCGTCGGGTCGCTGTACCTGCTGCGCGGCATGCCGGCCGACGGCGTGCTGACGACGATCGACCTTGAGCTGGAGCACCAGCGCGCCGCCAAGGAGGCGTTCGTCGAGGAGGGCGTGCGCAGCACCCGCACGCGGGCCATCTCCGGTCGGGCCCTGGACGTCCTGCCCCGGCTCACGGACGGCGGGTACGACATGGTCGTCATCGACGCGGACGTCGAGAACTACCCCGGGTACGTCGAGCAGGCCGTCCGGCTGCTGCGCCCGGGCGGTGTCCTGGCGGTGGACGACGCGCTGTGGCACGACCGCGTCGCCGACCCCGCCCGTCGCGACGAGGCGACGACGACCGTGCGCGAGGTCGGACGCCACGTCCGCGGGGACGACCGGCTGCTGCCGGCGCTGCTGCCCACGGGCGACGGGCTGCTCGTCGCGGTCCGTCGCTGACGCCCCGCCCCTGACCTCGGACGCCCGGGCGGCCGTCGTCGGCGCGGTGCTCACGACGGTCGGGCTGGTCGTCGCCCTGCTCGTCGGGCGGACGCCCCGCGGCCCGGTGCCGCCCGCGCACTCCCCTGCGGACGACGTGCCGCAGCCGGCCGTCGCGCACGCC
Organism: Actinomycetes bacterium; assembly: GCA_023389455.1. Taxonomy (GTDB): domain Bacteria; phylum Actinomycetota; class Actinomycetes; order Actinomycetales; family Cellulomonadaceae; genus Cellulomonas. The sequence continues at coordinate 2,722 of JAEWEJ010000429.1, forward strand.
TGACCCGCACGACGACGATGCCGCCGCCTCCGGCGTGGGGGGGGCGGCGGCATCGTCGTGCGCAGCATCGCGGTGCGACGCCGATGACGTCAGTCGAGCGAGGTCAGGTACTCCAGCAGCAGGCGCGCGCCGTAGCCCGTCGCACCCTCGGTGACCTCGAGCTTGTCCGAGGTCGAGCGCGCGGGGCCGGCGATGTCGAGGTGGGCCCACGTCCGCGACCCCACGAACCGGCGCAGGAACAGCGCGGCCGTGATGGAGCCGCCGCCGATCCGCCGGTCCTCGGGGACGTGCCGGAGGTCGGCGACCGAGGAGCGCACGGCCTCCTCGTACTCCGCCACGAGGGGCATGTGCCAGACGAGCTCGCCCGTGCGGTCCGCCGCCGCGCTCAGCGCCTGCAGCAGCGCGTCGTCGGTGCCGTAGAGGGCAGCGTGCTGCTTGCCCAGGCCCAGGCTCGCGGCACCCGTGAGCGTCGCGACGTCGACGAGGACGTCGGGGTCGAGGGTCGCGTCGGCCCAGGCGAGGGCGTCGGCGAGCACCAGACGGCCCTCGGCGTCGGTGTTCGCGATCTCGACGGTCGTGCCGCCGTGGATCGTCACCACGTCACCCGGCCGGTACGACGCAGCGCCCACGTGGTTCTCCGCCAGCGGGAGCACGGCGGTGACCCGGTGCGGCACCTGCGCCCGCGCCGCGGCGAGCACGGTGGCCAGCGCGACCGCCGACCCCGCCATGTCCGTCTTCATGGGGACCATGGCCTCGCGCGGCTTGATGGACAGGCCGCCCGTGTCGTAGGTGATGCCCTTGCCGACCACGACCACGTGCCGGCCGGTGGCACCCGTCGGGGTGTACGTCACGCGGACGAGCCGCGGGGACGACGCGGACCCGCCACCGACGGCGAGCAGGCCGCCGAAGCCGCCGGCCGTCAGCTCACGCGGGCCGAGGACCTCGACGTCGAGGCCGGCCGCCGCGCCGAGGCGTCGGGCCTGGTCGGCCATCCAGGCCGGGTCCTTGACGTTCGACGGGGTGTTGGCCAGGTCCCGGACGAGCCAGGTGGCGGCGGCGCCGGTGCTGGCGGTCTCCACCGCGGCCGTGACGGCCGGCCCGTCGCGGCCCAGCAGCACGAGCTCGCCGGGCGCGGAGGTGCCGGCGTCCGGCTCTGCCGTCATCCGCTGCGGGGTGTACGCCGCCAGCAGGTACCCCTCCGCGACGGCCCGGGCGGCCTGCGCGGCGTCTGCCTCGTCGTGGTGCGTCTGCGCTCCCACGGTCGCGGCGACACGACGCAGCCCACGGGTCGCGCGCGCCAGCGCGGCGCCCGCACGGCGCAGCGCCGTCGGGCTCTCGTCCCCCACGCCCACGAGCACGAGGCGCGGCGGCAGGCCTGCCCACGGCAGTGCGACCGAGGACCCGACCGGCAGCGGGAGGTGGACGACGAACGCCTCACCCGCCGCGCCGCTCAGCCCGGCGCGCTCGGCCAGCTCCGCCAGGTCGATCCCGTACCGCGCGGCCGCCTGGGGGGTCCCCGAACGGGGCTGCAGCGCGTCGTCCCCGGGACGTCGGGGTGCGACCTGCACGGCGACCGCGTCGACCGACCCGTCCGTGAGGAGGGGGGAGTCGACGACGGTCGCCGGGTGCAGCGAGACGGCGGGGGGCGTGCGCGGCGTGGTCGCCGGGCCCGCGCCGGTGGTGCGGGGACTCATGTGCGGGGGTGTCAGCCGACGACGGAGGTCAGGGCCTCGCCCAGCTCGGCGGCCTCGGTCGCGTTGAGCTCCACCACCAGCCGTCTGCCGCCCTCGAGCGGGACGCGCATCACGATGCCGCGACCCTCCTTGGTCACCTCGAGCGGTCCGTCGCCGGTCCTCGGCTTCATCGCGGCCATCCGGGCCTCTCCTTCGCCTCGTACGTTGCCGGCCCGGCGGCAGTCGGGGAGCCCGACGACCGTCTGATCTGCCGGTTGTCCACCGCACATCCTAGTTCACCGAGCACGACAGGTGCCCGGGTGCCCGCGCCACGAACGTGTCACGGTGCCGGTCCCGGACGTGCCGGCGCCACGTCCGGCGGCTCGCGCGGCGGACGCCCGCGCGCTCAGAGCATGCCGCGCAGCGCACGGGCGGGTGCCCGCTCGGCGCGGACGGCCGCGACCATGTCGAGCGTGCGGCGGGTCGCCGCGACGTCGTGCGCCCGGAACACCCGGGCCCCGAGCCAGGCCGCGACGGCGGTCGCCGCGAGAGTGCCCTCCAGCCGCTCGTCCGGCGGCAGGTCGAGGGTCTCCCCCACCAGGTCCTTGCGGGAGACGGCCACGAGCACGGGGTGGCCCGTGCGGACCAGCTCCGGGGTCCGGCGCAGCAGGTGCAGCGAGTGCCACGTGGTCTTGCCGAAGTCGAGGGTCGCGTCGACGAGCACCGACGCCGGGTCCACGCCCAGCGCGACGGCCCGCGCCGCGGCGGCCGTGAGCGTCGCGACGACGTCGGCGACCACCCCGTCCAGGGGGTCCGTGCCCGGCGGTCCGGGGTAGGCGACGCGGAACGGGTCGGTACGGGGCGCGGCGCCCCCGGTGTGCGAGCAGACCACACCCAGCCCCCGCTCGGCGGCGACCTCGACGAGCGCCGGGTCGTGCCCGGCCCACGTGTCGTTGAGCAGGTCGGCACCCGCGTCGGCCACGGCCCGGGCGACGCCCGAACGCCACGTGTCGACGCTCACCAGCAGGTCGGGGTGGCGTGCACGGACCCGCTCGACGACCGGCAGGACCCGCGCGACCTCCTCCGCCTCGTCGACCACCGGTCCGCGCCCGGCGCGCACGCCACCCACGTCGAGGACGTCGGCACCCTCCTCGACGGCCCGGGCGACGGCGGCGTCGATCGTGTCCGCGCCGTGCCGCGCGGCGGCGTAGAAGGAGTCCGGGGTGCGGTTCACGACGGCCATGACCACCGGGTGGTCGGGGCCGAACGTGCGGCCGCGCAGGCGCAGGAGCGCCGCGCCGGGCGGGACCCCCGGCAGGAGCCCGTCGGTCACCACCCGCCGTCCGTCTGGGAGCCGTCCGCCCCGCCGGCGTCGCTGTCGCGCGCCCGCCGGG
>JAEWEJ010000430.1 GCA_023389455.1 Actinomycetes bacterium
CCACAGCTCCTTGTTCTTCACGGGCTTCTTCTCCCCCGTGAGCCAGCCGTTGCGCTTCCAGCCCGGCAGCCACTTGGTCAGCCCGTTCATCACGTACGTCGAGTCGACGTGCAGCGTCACGCGGCACGGCCGCTTCAGCGCACGGAGCCCCTCGATGACCGCGGACAGCTCCATGCGGTTGTTCGTGGTCGCGGCCTCGCCGCCCCACAGCTCCTTCTCCTGGTCGCCGAAGCGCATCCAGGCCCCCCACCCGCCGACGCCGGGGTTGCCCTTGCAGGCGCCGTCGGTCCACATCTCCACCACGGGCACGTCGTCCGTCTCGCTCACGCGGACACGGTACTTCGCTCGCGCCGCCGCGGTGTCCAGGCGTGCTGGGCGCTCAGGCGTGCTGGGAGGGCTTGGTGGACCTGTCGGTGACCTGATCGCGGACGACGCGGCGCAGCACCTTGCCCACCTGCGAGCGCGGCAGGTCCTTGAGCACCACGAGCCGGCGGGGCAGGGCGTACCGCGCGAGGCGCGTCTCGCACCACTCGCGCACCGCGGCCAGGTCGATGGCCGCACCGGACCCGTCGGCGTCGAGGACGACGGCGGCGACGACGTGCTCGCCCATGTCGCCCGCGGGCTCCCCCACGACGGCCACGTCGAACACGCCCGGCATGCCGCGCAGGTGGTCCTCGACCTGCGAGGGGTACACCTTGAAGCCGCCGGTGACGATCATCTCCTTCATGCGGTCGACGAGGACGACCATGCCGTCGTCGTCGACGCGCACGACGTCACCGGTGCGCAGCCAGCCACCCTCGAGCAGCTGGTGCGCCGTCTCCTCGGGGCGCTTCCAGTAGCCCTGGAAGACCTGCGGCCCGGAGATCAGCAGCTCGCCCTGCTCGCCCGTCGGGACGTCGCGCGTCGGGTCCTCCTGGTCCACCACGCGGATCCGCGTGGCCGGGAACGGCAGGCCGAGGGAGCCGGGCCGGCGGTCGGGGCTCAGCGGGTTGCCGAGTGCGACGGGCGAGGTCTCGGTCATGCCGTAGCCCTCGGAGACGTAGCCACCGGTGACCCGCTCCCAGCGCTCGGCCGTCGCGCGCGGCAGCGCCATCGCGCCGCTGATCGCGTACCGGAACGAGGTCAGGTCGGCCCCGGCCTCCTCGGCGGCGGCGGCCAGGCGGTCGAGCATCGGCGGCACGGCCGGGATGAAGGTGCCGGGGCGGCGGCGCTGGGCCGCCAGCACGCGGGCCGGGTCGAACGAGGGCAGCACGACGAGCGTCGCGGCGATCCGCACGGAGTAGGTGAGGCACAGCGTCAGGCCGAAGGCGTGGAAGAACGGCAGGACGCCGTAGACGGTCTCGGTGCCGTACCCGTGCTGCGTCCAGGCGTGCCCCTGCAGGGCGTTCGCGAGGAGGTTGCGGTGGCTCAGCACGGCCGCCTTGGGCGTCCCCGTGGTGCCGCCGGTGTACTGCAGGAGCGCCGTGTCCGACGCGTCGGGTGCGTCCGACGGCCGCAGGGGCTCGGCGGCGTCGAGCAGCTTGTGCCAGTGCGGGACGCCGGCGGGCACGGGCCCGCGCATCGCCGCACGTGTCGTGCGCGCGGCGGGCACGGGGAGCTTCAGCGCCCAGCGCGACGTGCGCGGCAGGTCGGCGGACAGGTCGACGGCCACGACGTGCCGCAGCTCGGTGCGGTCCTTCGCCGCCAGGACGCGCGGCACGGCCTGCTCCCAGACGATCGCGACGGTCGCACCGGAGTCGGTCAGCTGGTGGGCGAGCTCGTCGGACGTGTACGTCGGGTTGTGCTCGACGACGACCGCACCGAGGCGCAGCACGGACCAGAAGGCGACGAGGTGCGACGTGCAGTTCGGCATGACGAGCGCGACGCGGTCGCCGGCGCGCACGCCGAGGTCGTGCAGGACCCGGGTGCCGCGCTCGACGCGGGCACCGAGCTCGCGGTACGTGGTGGCCTGGCCCAGGAAGTCGACGGCGACGCGGTCCGGGTGGTCCATCACGGCGCGGTCGAGCGTCGCGGTCAGCGGCTCGTCGGGGATCTCGATGTCGCGCGGAACGCCCTGCGGCCAGGCTGCGGGAAGATCGGTGGGCGCGGGGGGGAACATCACTACGCCAGCGTAACTTACGTGACCGTAGGTTACCGGCCCGTACGTCCCTGGACGACGAAGATCACGTGGCCGCGTACGCTGCCATGGCCCGCTCGCCAGGCCGTCCTCGCCCGGCGCGGCCCCCACCCGCACGACGCGAGGAGGCACCATGCCTGAGGCCGAGCGACCCGCCGCCGCGGCGACCGCCGAACGGTCCCCCGCGCTGCGGCGCCTGCGGACGCGGCTGGCCGGGCTCGACGTGCCGGACGTCGTGCACGAGCTGGGCCGGCTCGGGGCCACGGAACGCGCCGTCGCCTTCCGGCTGCTGTCCAAGGACCGCGCGGTCGAGGTGTTCGAGGACCTCGACCCCGCGCTGCAGGCCGAGCTCGTCTCCTCGCTGCACGGCCAGGCCGCGACGATCTTCGCCGCGCTGGACCCCGACGACCGCGCCGCGCTGCTGGACGAGGTGCCGGCCGGAGTCGCCCGGCGCCTGCTCGCGACCCTGCCGGCGGACGAGCACGCCGCCACCACCGCGCTGCTCGGCTACCCCGAGGCCAGCGCGGGCCGCCGCATGTCCCCCGAGGTCGTCGCCGTCCCGGGCGGCACCACGGTCGGCGACACGATCGACCTGGTGCGTGCCGCCGGTGACGACGCCGAGACCGTGTACGTCGTCCCGGTCGTCGGGGACGGGCGCCACGTGCGCGGGGTCGTCTCGCTGCGCCGGCTCGTCCTGACCGACCCGGCCACCCCCGTGGACGCCGTCATGTCCCCCGCCACCACCGTGCGCGCCACCGACGACGCGGAGGACGCCGCGAACGTCGTCCGTGACGGCGGGTTCGTCGGCGTGCCCGTGGTCGACGGCGAGGACCGCCTCGTCGGCGTCCTCACGGTGGACGACGCGATGCGGGTCCTCGAGGCGGAGGACGACGAGGACTCCGCGCGCACCGGCGGCACCGAGCCGCTGCGCCGGCCGTACCTGTCGGTCTCCGTCCTCGGCCTGGTCCGCTCGCGCGTGGTGTGGCTGCTCATGCTCATCGTCGCCGCCTCGCTGACCGTCGGTGTGCAGTCCTACTTCGAGGACGAGATCGCGCAGGTCGTGGCCCTCGCGCTGTTCGTCCCGCTGCTCATCGGCACCGGGGGCAACGCCGGCTCGCAGGCCGCCACCACCGTCGTGCGCGCGAGCGCCGTGGGCGACGTGCGCACGGGCGACGTCGCGCGCGTCGTCGGCCGCGAGATGCTCACCGGCCTCCTGCTCGGCCTCACGCTCGCCGCCGTGGGCGTGGGCCCGGCGGTGCTGGTGGCCGGACCCGGCATCGGGCTGGTGCTCGCGCTCACCGTCGTGGCCGTGTGCACGCTCGCCACGACGGTCGGCTCGAGCGTCCCGCTGCTCGCCAAGCGGGTGGGCATCGACCCCGCGATCGTGTCGGCCCCGTTCATCTCGACGTTCGTCGACACCACCGGGCTCGTCGTGTACTTCTCCATCGCCAAGGCGGTGCTCGGCATCTAGGTCAGCCGCCGGTGGCAGGATGCAGGGCGTGCCCGACATCGCCACCGGCCCGGTCGTCCCTCCCGAGATCCCGAGCGGCCTGCCCGGCGAGGAGGTGCCCGTCCCCGACGCCGTGGCACAGGTGGCGGCGGGCGCACCCGTCGAGGCGGTGTGGGTCAACGTCGTCGGCGGTGTGACGTTCCGCGTCGGCGACGACCGGTACGTGAAGTGGGCACCCGTCGGCGTGCCGGAGCTGGACCTCGCGGCCGAGGCGGTGCGCCTGACGTGGGCACGGCAGTTCACCCCCGTGCCCGAGGTCCTCGACCTCGGCGCCGACGCCGAGGGGACCTGGCTCGTCACCGCGGCGATCGACGCCCGCAGCGCCGTCGTGCCGCCGTGGTCCTCACGGCCCGCGCAGGCCGCCGCGGCCATCGGCGCCGGCCTGCGTGCCCTGCACGACGCGCTACCTGTCGGCGACTGCCCGTTCGACTGGTCCGCACGCTCCCGCGTCGAGCGCGCCCTGGAGCACCTGGCCGCCGGCGACACCCCGGCCGGGTGGTCCGACCAGCACCGGCACCTGGGGGTCGACGAGGCCCGCGCCCGGCTGCTGGACGTCCCGCCCGTCGACCAGCTCGTCGTCTGCCACGCCGACGCCTGCGCACCGAACACCCTGATCGGCGACGACGGCCGCTGGGCCGCGCACGTCGACCTGGGCCGGCTCGGGGTCGCCGACCGCTGGGCCGACCTCGCCGTCGCCGCGTGGAGCACCGGGTGGAACTACGGCCCCGGGTACGACACCACGGTGTACGAGGCCTACGGCGTGGAGCCCGACGACGAGCGGATCGCGTACTACCGGCTGCTGTGGGACGCCTCCTGACGCACGGCACGGCGCACGGCCGGCGTGCGAGGATCGCCGGGTGCCCTCCCCCGCCGTCACCCTGACCGACCGCCTGCCCACCGGTGACGCCGCACACGATCCCGACGCGCTGTACGAGGTGTTCACCACGTGGGCCGCGGAGCAGGGTCTCGCGCTGTACCCGCACCAGGAGGAGGCGCTGCTCGAGCTCCTCACGGGCGCCCACGTGATCCTGTCGACGCCGACCGGGTCCGGGAAGTCCCTCGCGGGCGTCGCCGCCCACGCGGTCGCGCTCGCCCAGGGCCGCCGCTCGTACTACACGGCCCCGATCAAGGCCCTGGTCAGCGAGAAGTTCTTCGCGCTCGTCGACGTGTTCGGGTCGCAGAACGTCGGCATGGTCACGGGCGACTCCGCCATCAACGCCGACGCGCCCATCGTGTGCTGCACCGCCGAGATCCTCGCCAACCAGGCCCTGCGCGACGGACCGGACGCCGACGTCGGCCTCGTCGTCATGGACGAGTTCCACTACTACGCCGACCCGCAGCGCGGGTGGGCGTGGCAGGTGCCCCTCCTGGAGCTGACCCGCACCCAGTTCCTGCTGATGTCCGCGACGCTCGGCGACGTCTCGTTCTTCGTCGAGGACCTCACCCGCCGCACCGGCCGCGAGGTCGCGGTCGTCGCCAACGCCGAGCGGCCCGTGCCGCTGACGTTCGCCTACTCGGTGGAGCCGCTGCACGAGCTGCTCGACGAGCTGGTCACCACCCGGCGCTCGCCGGTGTACGTCGTGCACTTCACGCAGAAGGAGGCCGTCGAGCGCGCGCAGTCGCTGCTGTCGACGCCCCTGGCGAGCCGCGAGCAGCGCGACGCGATCGCCGCCGAGCTCGGGGGCTTCCGGTTCGGCCCCGGGTTCGGCAAGACGTTGTCGCGGCTGCTGCGCCACGGCGTCGGGGTGCACCACGCGGGGATGCTGCCCAAGTACCGCCGCGTCGTCGAGCGCCTCACGCAGAAGGGCCTCCTGCCCGTCGTGTGCGGCACCGACACCCTCGGCGTCGGCATCAACGTGCCCATCCGCACCGTGGTGCTCACGAGCCTGGTGAAGTACGACGGCGTGCGCATGCGGCACCTCACGGCGCGCGAGTTCCACCAGATCGCGGGGCGGGCCGGGCGCGCCGGGTTCGACACCGTCGGCGAGGTCGTCGTGCAGGCGCCCGACCACGTCATCGAGAACCGCAAGGCCCTGGCCAAGGCCGGTGACGACCCGCGCAAGCAGAAGAAGATCGTCCGCAAGCAGGCGCCCAGCGGGCACGTGAACTGGACCGACAAGACGTTCGAGCGGCTGCGCGACGCCCCGCCGGAGCCGCTCACGTCGAGCTTCCAGGTGTCGCACGCCATGGTCCTGCACGTGCTGCAGCGGGGCCGTGACGGTCGCGGCGACCCGGTGGCCGTCATGACGCACCTGCTGACGGACAACCACGAGCCGGCCGCGGCGCGGTCCCGGCACGTGCGCCGCGCCGTGGACGTGTACCGGTCGCTGCGCGCCGGGGGCGTCGTCGAGCGGCCCTGGGTGGACGACCCGGCGGCCCCGCGCGGACGACGCCGGACCGTGCAGCTCGTCGCGGACCTGCCCGCGAGCTTCGCGCTGGACCAGGCGCTCTCGCCGTTCGCGTACGCGGCGCTGGACCTGCTCGACCCGCAGGACCCGGGCTACGCGCACGACGTCGTCTCGGTCATCGAGGCCACGCTGGACGACCCGCGCCAGGTGCTGGCCGCGCAGGAGAACAAGGCCCGGGGCGAGGCCGTGGCGGCCATGAAGGCCGAGGGGCTCGACTACGACGAGCGCATGGCGCTGCTCGAGGGCGTCACCTACCCCCGCCCGCTGGCCGAGCTGCTCGAGGCCACGTTCGCCACCTACCGGCGGACGAACCCCTGGGTCGCCGACCTCACGCTGTCCCCCAAGTCCGTGGTCCGCGAGATGCACGAGCGTGCCGCGACGTTCGCCGAGTACGTGCAGCTGTACTCGCTGGACCGCACCGAGGGCGTGCTGCTGCGCTACCTCGCCGACGCCTACCGCGCGCTGCGGCGCACGGTCCCGGAGGACCGCCGCACCGAGGAGCTCGAGGAGCTCATCGCGTGGCTCGGTGACCTGGTGCGCCGCACGGACTCCAGCCTGCTCGACGAGTGGGAGCGGCTGTCCGACCCGGACGCCGTGCTGGAGGAGGACGACGCCGACTCCGAGGACGCCCCGCCGCCGCCGGTCACCGCCGACCCGCGCGTGTTCCGCGCGCTCGTGCGCGGGGCGCTGTTCCGCCGCGTGGAGCTCGCGGCGCGCGAGCGCTGGGGCGCCCTGGCGGCGCTCGGCGACGTGGACGCCGACGGCGTGCCGTGGGACGCCGACCGCTGGGCCGACGCGATCGAGCCCTACTTCGACGACCACGACGAGATCGGCACCGGCCCCGGGGCCCGCGGGCCGGGCCTGTTCCAGGTCACGCCGGGCACCGCCGCCGACGCGCACGGGCCCGCCGCCGGCACGTGGCACGTCCGCCAGCTGCTCGACGACCCGGCAGGCGACCACGACTGGCGCATCGACGCCCTCGTCGACCTCGCCGCGTCCGACGAGGCGGGCGAGGTCCGCCTGCGCGTCCTCGACGTCGGGCCGCTCTGAGGCGCACCGGGCGACGAGCCCCGCGCCGCGGACGCGCACCGGCCGCGGCGGGGTCCTCTCACCAGCGGGAACGGCCCGGGCGCACCCGGCGGCGGACCCGTCCGGAACCGCGTCCGCGCAGGCCAGGGCAGCCTTCCCTGCAGTGACAACCCCGGGCCCCCGTGCCACCGTGGGGACATGTCGACGACGGCGACCCGCCTCGCGGGTCTGGTGATGTGGCGCGGCGCACAGCGCCGCGACCGGCAGCGCGCCACGTCCTCGCCGCACGTCTCGACCGCCGGCCTCAACTGGCTGCGCGCGGGCGTGCTCGGCGCGAACGACGGGATCGTGTCCGTCGCCGCCACCGTCGTCGGCGTCGCGGGGGCCGCCGCGTCCACGAGGACCATCGCGCTGGCGGGCGGGGCGGCACTCGTCGCCGGCGCGCTGTCGATGGCGTCGGGCGAGTACGTGTCGGTGAGCAGCCAGCGGGACGCGGAGCGCGTCGCGGCGTCCGCCGGGACCCCCATCGGCGAGCCCGACGACTTCACCAACCCGTGGCACGCGGCGCTCGCGTCCCTCGTCGCGTTCACCGTCGGCGGGCTCGTGCCGCTGCTCGTCGTCCTCGCGCCGTGGTCGGTCGCCGCGCGCGTCCCGGTGACGTTCGGGTCCGTCGTCGTCGCGCTGGTCCTGACCGGGTGGGCGTCGTCCCGGTTCACCGGCGCCTCGCGCACGCGCTCGATCCTGCGCAACGTGGTCGGCGGGTCCCTCGCGATGGCCGTGACCTACGGCGTGGGCGCCGTCGTGGGCGTCCGGCTCTGACACCTACGCTGGGTGGGTGGCCAGGAAGGACGCGCGCACGGGCGCCGGGACACCCGCACTCGTCGCGCTCACCGCGGCGGGCGTGCCGCACACCGCGCACGCCTACGAGCACGACCCCGCGAGCGACCTCGGGTACGGCCTGGAGGCCGCGCACGTCCTGGGCGTGCCACCCGAGCAGGTCTTCAAGACCCTCGTCGCCGAGGTCGACGGGGGGCTGACCGTCGCGGTCGTCCCCGTGACCGGCAGGCTCGACCTCAAGGCCCTGGCCGCTGCCGTCGGCGCCAAGCGGGCCGTCATGGCGGACCCGCACGCCGCCGAGCGCGCCACGGGCTACGTCGTCGGCGGCATCTCGCCGCTCGGGCAGCGCACGCGGCTGCGCACCGTCGTCGACGAGACCGTCTGGCTGTTCGACACCGTCCTGGTCTCCGGCGGACGGCGCGGCCTGGACGTCGAGCTCGCGCCCGACGACCTCGTGCGCCTGACCGACGCGGTCGTCGCGGACGTGACGCGCACCTGACCGTCGGTCGGCGCGGGGCGTCCCGGCACCGCGCTCACCGCCCGTAGGCGGCGAACGCGCGGTCCGTCGGCACGATCTGCTTGCCCAGCGGCACGAGCGAGACCGGGATGAGCTTGAGGTTCGCGATGCCCATCGGGATGCCGATGATGGAGACGAACAGCGGGATCGCGGTCGCCACGTGCCCGATCGCCAGCCAGATGCCCGCCACGACCACCCAGATCACGTTGCCGATCGTCGACCAGGCACCTGCGGTCGGCTTGTCCACGATCGTCCGCCCGAACGGCCACAGCACGTAGCTGGCGATCCGGAAGGACGCGATCCCGAACGGGATGGTCACGACCAGCAGGCAGCACAGGATGCCCGCGGCGACGTACCCCAGCGCGAGCCAGGCACCGGCGAACACGAGCCAGATGACGTTGAGCAAGGTCTTCACCCCACCCACGGTGCCACGACCGGGGGCACGGACGACATCCGGAAGGTCCCGGACCCGACCCTGGTCCTCAGTTCAGCGACGCGTCGTCCGGCGCCGTCGACAGCAGCGCGAGGTCCCCCGGCTGGCGGCGCATCACCCGACGCCACAGGCCGCCGGGGTCCGGGGTGAACACGTCGCCGGGCTCGTGGTCCACGACGAACCAGCCGCCCGCCTCGATCTCCTCGTCGAGCTGCCCCGCGGCCCACCCGGCGTAGCCGATGAAGACGCGCAGCGCACGGACCGCGTCGACGACGAGCGCCGGCGGCGCGTCCAGGTCCACCACGGCCAGCCGGTCCCCCAGGGGCCGCACGCCCGGCGGCGCCTCCCCGTCCGGCAGGTCCGCGAGCGCCAGCGCGGTGTCCCGCGCCACGGGTCCGCCCTGGAAGAGCCGGGGAGGCAGGCTCAGGTGCGGCTGCCACTGCGGCAGCACGGACGTCGCGTCGACCTCCAGCGGGTGGTCGAGGACGATGCCGAGAGCTCCCTCGTCGGCGTGCTCGAGGATCAGCACGACGCTGCGCCGGAAGCTGCGGTCGCGCAGTCCGGGCGCAGCGACGAGCAGCCTTCCGGTGCATCCCTCCACCCCGCCAGCATGCGACCGTCGGCGTGGGTCAGCCACACGGGAGCGGGCCCGCCGGCAGGTTTCGCCCACCCCCGGCGGACGCGTCGGGCGCCCGCGTGGGGCGCCGGCCGTGGGCCGGGTACGGTCGGGGGTCGTGAGCAGCGAGGACGTGGCACGACGGTTGGCGCAGGTGCAGGAGCGGGTCGCGGCTGCCTGCCGGGCGGCCGGACGCCCCGCCGGGGAGGTCCAGGTGCTGCTGGCGTCCAAGACGATGGACGTCGCCACGGTGCGGGCGGCGCTGCTGGCCGACGCCGCCGCCCGCGCGGCCGGCACGGGCACGCCGCCGGTGCTGCTGGGCGAGAACCGGGTGCAGGAGCTGGTCGCCAAGGCGCCCGAGCTGACCGACCTGACGCCCACCTGGCACGTCATCGGGCCGTTGCAGTCCAACAAGGTCAACGCCGCACTGCGGTGGGCCGCGGCCGTCGAGTCCGTCGCCGACGACGCGCTCGCGGAGCGGCTGTCCGCCCGCGTCGCGGGCCGCGACGTGCCGCTCGACGTGTGGGTGCAGGTCAACGTGTCGGGTGAGGCGAGCAAGCACGGGGTCCGCCCGCAGGACGCGGTCGGGCTGGCGGCGCGCGTCGCCGCGCTGCCCGGCCTGCGCCTCGCGGGGTTCATGACGGTCGGCGCGCGCAGCGACGACGACGGCGTCGTCCGGGCCGGCTTCGCGCGTCTGCGGGCGATCCGCGACGAGGTCGTCGGCAGCGGCGCGCCCGGCACCGCGGACGCCCACGGCCTGTCGATGGGGATGAGCGGGGACCTGGAGGCCGCGGTCGCGGAGGGGTCGACCCTGGTGCGGGTCGGGACCGCCGTGTTCGGGTCGCGACCGGCAGGGCCGGCCGCGTGACACCCGCCGACGCGCCGGAGCCCCGCCGGCC
>JAEWEJ010000432.1 GCA_023389455.1 Actinomycetes bacterium
CGCCGGCGGGCCCGCGCCGGCGTACGGCGGCCACCACCTGCAGCCGGCGTACTACGAGCCGCGGCGCGTGCCCCAGGAGGTCGCCCGCTTCGCCGGCGTGCCCACGATGCTGCCCACGGGCAGCCCCGGCAAGGTCGGCATCCTCGACCTGGAGTTCGCGCGCACCCCCCACGGCACCGAGCTGGTGCAGCACTACCAGAAGTCGCCCCTGCAGATCATGCGGCCCCTCTACTACGACCCGCAGCGCCCCGACATGCCGTACGTCTACCTCATGTCCACCGGCGCGGGGCTGCTGCAGGGGGACCGGTTGCGCACCGACCTGCGGTTCGGGCCCGGCACCAGCGCGTACGTCACGACCACGGCGTACACGCGGGTGCTGCGCATGGAGGCCGACTACGGGGTGGCGCTCGCGACGGTCGAGGTCGGCGACGACGCGTACGTCGAGTACCTGCCCGAGCCGGTCGTGATGTTCGTCGACTCGAAGCTGTACCAGAGCACGCGGCTGACGGTCGCGCCGTCCGGCACGCTGATCGCGGGCGAGACGCTCCTGGCGGGGCGGCTGGCCCGCGGCGAGCGCCACCGGTACGCGGCGCTGGCCTCCGACGTGGAGATCCGGCGCCCCGACGGCACCGTGCTGGCGCTCGACCGGGTGCGACTGACGCCGCAGGACGGCGGGACCGGTGGCCTGGCGGTGCTCGCCGACCACGACGTGCTGGGCATGCTCTACGTGGTGACCCCGCTGGCGACGGCCCGGGAGCTGGCCGACCTCCTGCACGCCGCGCTCGCCGACGCGCCGGACGTCCTGCTGGGCGTCAGCGCCCTGCCTGGCGACGTCGGCGCGTGGGTCCGCATCGTCGGCAACGCGACCGCACCCGTCACGCACGCGACGACGCGCGCCTGGCGGGCGCTGCGGCAGCACCTGACCGGCGCGCCCGCACCGCTGGTGCGCAAGACCTGAGCCGGACGGGTCCCCGACCCGTCCACGTCCCACCCGACCGCACGTCAGGAGAGCGTCATGGCAGCCACGATGTCGCCGAACCCGTCCGCGAGGGCCGGCTCCGCGCTGGACCCTCGTGCGCTCGCGGACGGGCTCTCGCAGATCTTCTTCCAGCGCAACGTGTGGACGGGCCTGCTCATCCTGGCCGCGTTCGTCGTCGCGGACTGGCGCATGGCGGTGCTCGTCGTCATCGGCACGATCGCCGGGACACTGACCGGGGCGCTCCTCGGGGCGGACGACGTGCCGCTGGGGATGCAGGGGTTCTGCGGCGCGCTGCTGGGTGCCGCCGTCTACACGGCGCTGGGCGGCCAGGGCTGGGCGTACCCGATCGCGCTCGTCGGCGGCATCGCGTGCGCGTTCGTCACGTGGTTCTTCGTGCGGCTGTTCGCCAGCCGGCCCCTCAAGCGGTTCGCGCTGCCGGCCACGACGGCACCGTTCTGCGTCGTCGCCGGGGTCATGCACGCCACCACCGCGAGCCTGCAGGAGCGCTCCCCGGCCATCCACGTCACCGACGGCGCGGTGGCGACGTACCTGCGCTCGTTGCTGACGAACGTCTCCGAGGTCGTCCTGGTCAGCAGCGTCTGGGCCGGCGCGCTCATCCTCCTGGGGCTGTTCATCGCGTCCTGGAAGGTGGGGCTCGCCGCCGCGATGGGCAGCGCCGTGGGCAGCCTGTGCGCGTTCGCGCTGGGATGGTCGGGGACGGACATCGGGGAGGGCCTGGCGGGCTACTCCGGCGTCCTGACCGCCATCGCGCTGTCGGTCGTGTTCCTGCGCAGCAGCGTCGCGTCCTGGATCTACGCCGTCATCGGCACGGTGGTGACCGCGGTCGTGACCCTCGGCCTCAACGACGCGTTCGACGCCCCGCACTACACCTGGCCGTACATCCTCACGACGTGGGTGTTCCTGATCATCGCGGTGGCGATACCCGCCCTGCGGCGACCATGACGGTCGACGCGCCGCGGCCGCCCGCCGGGCGGGTGGCTCGCCGCTCCCGCCGGGACGCCGTCCGGCACCCGTCGCCCCCCATGGCGGGCCCGGTCCGGCTGACGCTCGACGACGTCCACGTCACGGGCCGGCACGGGCCCATGCTCGACCTGCCCGCCCTGACCTTCGGCACGGGGGAGTGCGTGCTGCTGGCGGGTGATCCGGGGGAGGGCCACACGGCGCTCGCGCTGGTCGCGACCGGTCGGCTCTCCCCGCACACCGGGACCGTCACGCTGACGACGGCCGACGGCCGCAGCACCACGACGCCCGCGGCGCTGCGCGCGGTGACCGCTGTGGTGGACCTGCCCGAGGTCTCCGAGCCGGACGACGTGCTGACGGTCGGCACCGTCGTGGCCGAGGAGCTGGCGCTCGCGCGTCGGCCCAGCAGCGCCCGCGCTGCGCGCGAGTGGCTCGCGGACCACGACATGGCCGACCGGCTCGAGACACGCGTGGCCGAGCTGGACGGGCCGCGACGCACCGCGCTGCTGACGTCCCTGGCGTCCGAGAGGCCGGGCGTGCGGCTGCTGGTGCTGACGCTGCCCGACCGTCACGGCGGCGACCCGTCCGGGTGGTGGGCGATCGCCCAGGCGTTCGCCGCGCGCGGCTTCGGGGTGCTGGTGCAGTGCACGCGGGCGTCGGCGAGCCACCTGGGGCTGGCGGTGGACGGCACGCGCGGCGACGTGGCCGGCCGGGCCGCCCACGTCGAGGTGACGCGCACGGCGCCCGGGGTGCCGGCGGACGCCGTGACGACACGGGAGCTGCCCCCGCTGGAGGCCCCGGACGACGACCTGCCCGACGACGCCGCCGACCACGCCCCCGACGGGCCTGCGGCCCCGCCGCCCGACGGGCCCGCCGCCCCGATGCCCGCCGAACCCGCCCCCCCCACGCCGAACGGTCCGCCCGACGACACGTCCACCGACGTCGTCGACGACGCGACGGCGGGTCGCGCCACGCCGGGCGCCCCGCCGCGGGGAGAGGAGCGCCCGTCGTGATCATCGCGCGCCTCACCGGTACCGAGCTGCGTCGCCTCGCGGCCGGGACCCTGCCCAAGCTCGCGATCCTGGCGCTCGTCGTCATCCCCTCGCTGTACTCGGGGTTGTACCTGTTCGCGAACGAGGACCCGTACGGACGCCTGGACCAGGTCCCGGCCGCCCTGGTCGTGCGCGACCGCGGGGCGACGACCACGGACCCGGACGACGGCACCACCCGGCAGGTGGACTACGGGCAGCAGGTCGCCGACCGCCTGACCGACGGGCGCGGCGGCTTCCGCTGGGTCCGGACGTCCCAGGCGCAGGCCGAGGCCGGCGTCCGCTCGGACCGGTACGACGCGGCCCTCATCATCGGCTCCTCGTTCTCGCAGGACCTGGTGTCGTCCGCCGAGTACGAGCCGAAGCAGGCCAGCCTGACACTGGTCACGAACGACGCCAACAACTACCTGTCCACGACCATCGCGAACACCATCGCCGACGACGTGCGCGACGCCATCGCCGCCGAGGTGGGGACCGAGGCCGCGGGGCTGTTCCTGCAGGGCTTCGGCTCCATCCACGCCAACCTGGCCCAGGGCGTCCAGGGCGCGGACCGGCTGGTCGACGGGGCGGGTGAGCTCGCGGCGGGGACCGCCGAGCTGGTCGACGGGACCGCTCGACTGGCGACAGGCGCGGCGGAGGCGTCCCAGGGGGCGTCCGAGCTGACGCAGGGCGCGCAGGCGCTGCCGTCGGCGACCGGCCGGCTGGCGTCCGGGGCCGCGCAGCTCTCGGGAGGTCTGGACACCCTGAGGGACCGCACGGCGTCGCTGCCGCAGCAGACGCGCCGGCTGGCGGACGGCGCGCAGCAGGTGGCGGCGGGCGACGCCGAGGTCGCGCGCCTCGCAGGCGACGCCGCGGCGGCGGCCCACCG
>JAEWEJ010000436.1 GCA_023389455.1 Actinomycetes bacterium
CACCGTCACCGTCCGGCGTCCCACCGCCCGCGGCCCCCTCACCGCCGTCCGCCCCGGTCCCACCCGGGTCCGCACCGGCGTCGCCCACCTCCGCGCCCAGCGCGGGCGGCGGCGTGTCCGACGCGAGGCGCTGCCAGATCTCGTCGGCCGCGGACGTCCACACCACGCGGTTCGGGTCCTCGGGCGCGGCCGCGACCGGCACGCCGGTGAAGACCACCCGCGACCGGTCCATGTCGCGCAGCGAGTACCCGAACGCGGCGAGCCGCAGGGGGTCCGCGAGCTGCGGGTCCGCCGTCAGCGCGCCGAGCACCGCCCGCGCGACGCCGTACAGCTCGTCCGCGTCACCCAGCACGTCCTTGCCCAGCAGCTCGCGCACCGCGGCCTGCACGAAGGCCTGCTGGCGGGTGATCCGCGTGAGGTCGCTGCTCATCTCGAGCCCCATGCCGGTGCCGTGCCGCACCCGCAGGAACCCGATGGACTGCACGCCGTCGAGCCGCTGGTCACCGGCGGGCAGGTGCAGGTCGCCGTACCGCGGGTCCTCGTCGACCGGCTCGGGCAGGCACATGCGGACGCCGCCGAGGGCGTCGACCACGTCGATCACGCCCGTCATCCGGACCACCACGTGGTGCGTCACCGTCAGCCCGGTGAGCGCCTGGACGGTCCCGATCGTGCACGCCGCCGCGTGGTCCGGGTTCTGCTCCGCGCCGGCCCCGATGGAGAACGCCTCGTTGAACATGGTCCGGCGGGCGCGCGACGTGCGCCCGTCGGGCAGCAGGCAGGCGGGCACCTCCACCAGGGAGTCGCGCGGGATCGACACGACCTCCGCCCAGGACCGGTCCCCGGCGACGTGCACGAGCATCGTCGAGTCGGACCGCATCCCGTCGGCCTGTCCCGCGAGCGCCGCGTTCTCCTCGTCACGCAGGTCCGTGCCCATCACCAGGATGTTCATCGCCGACCCGGCGAACGGGTCGTCGGGCTCGCGCGCCTCCGGGGCGGGTGAGGGGGTGGCGAGCACGAGGCCCGCCGCGCCGCTGACCTCCAGCTGGGACCGCAGGTCCAGGTAGACCGCCCCGGCACCCGACGCCAGGGCGACGAGCACGCCCGTCAGCAGCAGGGCGGGGCCGCGCGCCACCGTCCGGGGCGTGCGTGCGTGACGGGCGGTACCGACGTCGAGGGGCACGTCGGTGACGCTAGGCCGCGGGGCACCGCGCGTGCGCCCGGTCGTGCGGGGGCCCGGTGAAGGTGTCGCGCAGAGGTGGCGGGCGTCACACGGCCGAGGTGCCGAAGAGTAGGCCCAGCGCGTACGTCACGGCAGCCGCGCCGTACCCGATCGCGAGCTGGCGCAGGGCGCGCCGCACCGGCGACGCCCCGGACAGCAGGCCGACCACCGACCCGGTCCCCAGCAGCGCGACGCCCACCAGCCCGGCGGACCACAGCACGGCGGTCGTCCCGGACGCACCCAGCAGGTACGGCACCACGGGGATCAGCGCGCCGGACGCGAAGAAGCAGAAGCTCGCCATCGCGGCGCCCCACGCGGTCCCGACGGACTCGTGCTCGTCCCGCTCGGCCACCGCCGGACGCGCGGGTGCGTCGCCGCTGCCCGGTGCGGCCTCGACCGCGGGCCCCGGCAGCGTCGTCGACGTCCGCAGCAGGGACGCGTCGACCGCCTGCTGCGCGTCGTACTCCGCGAGCGACGCGAGGACGACGTCGGCACGGGCCTGGGCGTCCGCCGCGCTCATGCCACGCGCGCGGTAGACCAGCGCGAGCTCGTTGACGTCCACGTCGAGGTCCGCCAGCGCCCCCGCGGCACCGGCGGCGGGCCGCGACGCCTCGAGCAGCTCACGCTGCGAGCGCACCGACACGTACTCCCCCGCGGCCATGGACAGCGCACCGGCGAGCAGGCCCGCCAGCCCCGTGAGCAGCACCGTGCCCGTCGCGACGCCGCTGGCCCCGATGCCCAGCACCAGCGCGAGGTTCGACACCAGACCGTCGTTGGCCCCGAACACCGCGGCGCGGAAGGTCCCGGAGATCTGCTGCCGCCCGCGCATCGCCAGCCCGCGGACCACCTCCTCGTGGATCTGCTCGTCGGCGGCCATGCGGGCCGTGGCCTCGGCGTCCTGGCCGTACGTCGAGCGGGCCTCGGCGCGCTGCGCCAGCGCGTACACCCACACGGACCCGAAGCGCCGGGCCAGGACGCTGAGCGCCCGGGTCCGCCAGTCCCCGCGCACCGGACGGCCGACGTCCTCGCCCAGCAGGTCGAGCCAGTGCGCCTCGTGGCGGCGCTCGGCCTCGGCCAGCGCGAGCAGGATCTCCCGCTCCTCGCCCGTACGGCGCGACGCGAGGTCGCGGTACACGGAGGCCTCGGCCCGCTCGTCGGCGAGGTTGCGTCGCCAGCGGCGGACCTGGGCGGGCGTGGGCCGGGGCGCGCCCGGGCGGGCAGGGGTGCTCATGGGTCTCCGGGCGTCGTGGACTGGCAGTTCTCCCCGCACCGTAGGACGCCGCGGGCGGTTGCGATAACGGGCGGCGCGGGAGTGCCGACGGCCGGGACGCGCGGTTTCGGGCACCCGAACCGCGCGCGCCCTGGGTGCGCGGCGAGGGCGGCCGCCGGATAATGGTCCGGATGACGACCGAGGGGGGTCCGTCGTCCGGCGAGTCCGGGCACGGCAGGGGGACGGTCGGGACGCCTGCGTGGGCGTCGCGGCGGCTGCCCGTGAGCGCAGTGGCTCGCGCACGCCTGCTCGACCGCCTGGACCGCCTGGACCCGGTGGCCGTCGTCCGGGCCCTGCCGGGCTTCGGCCGCACGGTGCTGGCCGAGCAGTGGGCCGCGCGGCAGCGGGCGCAGGGCAGGCC
>JAEWEJ010000048.1 GCA_023389455.1 Actinomycetes bacterium
ACGTCGCCACCCGCGTGGCCGTCGCCCGGGCCGCGCTGGCGCAGGTGACAGCGGCTCGGCGATGAGGGTCGGGGTCGTCGGGCTCGGCGCGATGGGCGCGCCGATGGCCCGCCACGTGCTGGCAGCCGGGCACGCCACCCACGTCACGGCGCGCCGCCCGGACGCCGTCGCGTCCCTCGTCGCCGACGGCGCCACCGCACACGCCACGCCCCGCGAGGTGGCGGCCGCCAGCGACGTCGTCGTCACGGTGCTGCCCGACCTGCCCGAGCTCGTCGACGTGCTCGAGGGCCCCGACGGCCTGCTCGCCGGGGTCGCCGGCCCGCTCGTGCTGGTCGTGTGCTCGACCAGCTCGCCGACCGGCGTCCGCGACCTCGCGGCCGCGCTGGCCACGCGGACCGACGGCCAGGTGCGTGTCGTCGACGCGCCCGTCAGCGGCGGCACCGAGGGCGCCGAGGCCGGCACGCTCGCGATCATGGTCGGCGGCGCCGACGACGACGTCGCACGCGTCCTGCCCGTGCTCGCCGCGATGGGCACGCCCGTCCACCTCGGCCCGCTGGGGTCCGGCCAGGTCGCCAAGGCGTGCAACCAGGTCGTCGTCGCCGCGACGGTCACCGCTCTCGCGGAGGCGGCCCTCGTCGCCGAGCGCTCCGGCCTCGACGTCGCACGCCTGCTCGAGCTGCTCGGCGGCGGGTACGCCGGCAGCCGGGTGCTGGAGGTCAAGAAGCAGCGCCTGGCCACACGCGAGCACCCGCCGGGCGGCCGGGCGCGCTACATGGTCAAGGACCTGCGCGCGGCCGCGGACGCGGCCGCGGCCACCGGCACGGCCACGGTCCTCACCGACGTCCTGCTCGACGCGTTCACGTCCCTGACGGACGCCGGGCTGGGCGACCTCGACACGACCGCCGTCCAGGAGTGGATCGCCGTGCGCAACACCGGCTGACCCGTCGCGCCGTCGCGCCGCTCCCGAGTCCGGGCGCGGGCAGGCGCGCGTACCACGCCCGGCGCACCGCAGCCGGGGACGTGACGCCGCCGCGACGCGCCCGCCGAGCACTACCTTCCCCCCGAACTGACGTCCCGGCACCGGCGCCGGACACGTCCCCGTCCCCCCGAGGTGCCTGATGAGTGACCCTGTCCCCGACCGACGTCCCCGCGTCGGCGGACCCCTGACGCCCGGTTCGCTGCGCAACCTGGCCGACACCCTGCGCGCCGAGAACGCCGGCGCGATCCTCCTGCTGGCCGGCGCGGTCGTCGCGCTCGTCTGGGCCAACTCCCCGTGGTCCGGCGGCTACGACACCCTGAGCGGGACCGTCGTCGGGCCCGCCGCGCTCCACCTGGACCTGACGGTCGCGCAGTGGGCGACCGACGGCCTGCTCGCGATCTTCTTCTTCGTCGTCGGGCTCGAGCTCAAGCGCGAGATGGTCGCCGGGCAGCTCCGGCGCCCGTCGACGGCGATCGTGCCGATCCTCGCCGCCGTGGGCGGCATGGCCGTGCCCGCCGTCATCTACACGGTCGTCAACCTGCAGGCCGGCGGCAGCCCCGACGGCTGGGCGATCCCGGTCGCCACGGACATCGCCTTCGCCGTCGCCGTCCTCACGGTCTTCGGCAAGCGGCTGCCGACCTCGCTGCGCGCGTTCCTGCTGACGCTCGCCGTGGTCGACGACCTCCTCGGCATCGTCGTCATCGCGGTGTTCTACGCCGTCGGCCTGCAGATCGTGTGGCTCGTCGTCTCGCTCGCGACCATCGCGGTGTTCGGGGTGCTCGTGCGGCGCCGCACGTCGGCGTGGGTGCTGGTGCCGCTCGCCGTCCTGGCCTGGGCCTTCATGCACATGTCCGGCGTGCACGCGACCATCGCGGGCGTGATCCTCGGCTTCACGGTGCCCGCGCTGGCGCGCGCGGGGGAGACCGTCAGCCGCGCCGAGCGCCTCGAGCACCTCTGGCGCCCGGTGTCCGCGGGCCTCGCCGTGCCGGTGTTCGCGCTGTTCGCCGCGGGCGTCAGCATGAGCCCGAGCGCGCTGGCCGACGCCGTGTCCGACCCGGCCGCCCAGGGCGTCGCCCTCGGCCTCGTGCTCGGCAAGCCGATCGGCATCCTGCTGGCGACGTTCCTGCTCGTCACGTTGACGAAGGCGACGCTCGACCCGACGGTGCGTTGGCCCGACCTGGCCGCCGTCAGCGTCGTCGCCGGCGTCGGGTTCACGGTCTCGCTGCTCATCGGCGAGCTGTCGTTCGACGCGTCGTCGCCGCACAGCGAGAACGTCAAGGCCGCCATCCTGCTCGGATCGCTCGCCGCGGCCGCGCTCGGCGGCGCGCTGCTCACGTGGCGCAGCCGCGTGCACGCCCGCCGCTCGGCGGACCTCGCCGAGGAGGTCGCCACGACGGTGTGAGGCCTCGCTCTCGCCGCGCCCTCTCCCGGCCCGCTCAGGGCCGGGGGAGGGCCAGCCCGTCGGGCAGCAGCGGCGGCAGCACGCGCAGCACGGCCGCGTGCAGGTCCGCGACCCGCGCCGGCGTCATGCGCTCCACGGGCGCGGTCACCGAGACCGCCGCGACCGCCGCGCCCGCCCGCACCAGCGGCACGGCGACGCACGCGATACCGGGCTCGTTCTCCTCGGTCTCCGTGGCGTACCCCGTGCCCCGCGCGCTCTCGAGCACCCGCCACACGTGGTCCGGCTCCGCCTCGCCCGCCACCAGGTAGCCGCCGAGCGCGGCCCGGTCCGTGCCGCGGTACGCCAGCAGCGCGCGCCCCAGCGCGGTCGTCACCGCCGGGCGCCGCCGGCCGATCGCCGACCACACCCGCACCGGGCGCTCCGGCTCCACCTTGTCGAGGTACACCACCTCGCGGCCGCTGAGCACGCCCAGGTGCACCAGCTCGTCGACCTCGCGGCTCAGCGCGACGAGTGCCGGGTGCAGCAGCACCGGCAGGTTCTCGTCCCCGAAGTAGTCGTCGCCCAGCCGCGTCGCCGCGGCGCCCAGCGCGTACCGTCCCGACGGCTCCTGCGTCGCGAAGCCGCGGTGCCGCAGCGCCGCGAGCGTGCGGTGCACGGTCGTCTTGTTCAGGCCCAGGTCCGCCGCGAGCTCCGCGAGCCCGGTGCCCCCCGGCCCCGCGGCAGCCAGCGCCTCGAGCACGCGCAGCGCCCGGTCGACCGCTTCGACGGGCGACGCGGCGCCGTCCCCGGCGGCGGCGGGGGGCGCGACGTCGTCCGGGTCTGCCATGCCTGCAGCCTAGGAGCCGTGCGGGCGTGGCGAGGACCACGCGCGTCACCGACCCGGGGCCGGTGGCGCGCCGCCGCTAGGCTCGACGGGTGCCGATCCCCGACGACGCCGCAGGTCACGGGCCGGACCGCGGTGCGTACGCCGGCGCCGTGGCCGGGACCCCGCACGACACCCCCGCGGAGGTCGGCGTGGGTCCCTGGCCGGGTGGGGAGGGCGCGTGGCCGCGGCTCGCGTCGGGCGCGCTCGACCCGCGCTACGACCCCGAGCTGCTCGCCCACGGCGACCGCCGCAACGTCGTCGACGCCTACCGGTACTGGACCGTCGAGGCGATCGTCGCGGACCTCGACACCCGCCGGCACCCGTTCCACGTCGCCATCGAGAACTGGGCGCACGACCTCAACATCGGCTCGGTGGTGCGCACGGCGAACGCGTTCAACAGCGCGGGCGTCCACGTCGTGGGCCGCCGTAGGTGGAACCGTCGCGGCGCCATGGTCACCGACCGCTACCTGCACGTCCACCACCACCCCGACGCGGCCGCGCTCGCCACGTGGGCCGCCGGTGCCGGGCCCGACGGGACGCGCCTGCCGGTCGTGGGCGTCGACAACGTGCCCGGCTCCGTCGCGCTCGAGACGTACACGTTCCCGCCGCGGTGCGTCCTGCTGCTCGGGCAGGAGTCGACAGGTCTGACGCCGGCGGCGCAGGCGGTGTGCGACGTGGTCGTCCACATCACGCAGCACGGCAGCACGCGGTCGCTCAACGCCGGCGCGGCCGCCGCGATCGCGATGCACGCGTGGGCGCTCCAGCACGTCCACCAGGCGGTCGACGGCGGCTGACGCCCACGCCCGTGACCTGCACGCGCTCCGGTCCCGGTGGACGTCCCGGAACGCTCCGGGCCCCGGAGTGGCAGACTCGTGCCGTACCGCACCCCGAACACCAGGAGATGCCGCGATGCCCATCGCAACCCCCGAGGTCTACGCCGAGATGATCGACCGGGCGAAGGCCGGCAAGTTCGCCTACCCCGCCGTCAACATCACGTCGTCCCAGACCGTCACCGCTGCCATCCAGGGCTTCGCGGAGGCCGAGTCGGACGGCATCATCCAGGTCTCCGTCGGTGGCGCCGAGTACGCCTCCGGCTCGACCATCAAGAACCGTGTCTCCGGCACGCTCGCGCTCGCCGCGTACGCGACCGAGGTCGCGAAGAACTACGGCGTGACCATCGCGCTGCACACGGACCACTGCGTCAAGAAGAACCTCGACTCGTGGGTCCGCCCGCTCCTCGCGCTGGAGGCCGAGCAGGTCAAGCGCGGTGAGAACCCGACGTTCCAGTCGCACATGTTCGACGGCTCCGACATCCCGCTGGACGAGAACCTCGTCATCGCGGCCGAGCTGCTCGAGCTCTCGCAGGCGGCCCGCACGATCCTCGAGATCGAGGTCGGCGTCGTCGGTGGCGAGGAGGACGGCCACGAGGCCGAGATCAACGAGAAGCTCTACACGACGGCCGAGGACGGTCTGAAGACCGTCGAGGCCCTCGGTGCCGGCGAGAAGGGCCGCTACCTGACGGCCCTCACCTTCGGCAACGTGCACGGCGTGTACAAGCCGGGTGCGGTCAAGCTGCGCCCGTCGATCCTCGCGGACATCCAGCGCGAGGTCGGCGCGAAGATCGGCAAGGAGTCGCCGTTCGACCTCGTCTTCCACGGCGGGTCCGGCTCGACGGCCGAGGAGATCGCCGAGGCGGTCGACAACGGCGTCATCAAGATGAACATCGACACCGACACGCAGTACGCGTTCACGCGTCCGGTCGTCGGCCACATGTTCACCAACTACGACGGCGTGCTGAAGATCGACGGCGAGGTCGGCAACAAGAAGGCCTACGACCCGCGCGCCTGGGGCAAGCTCGCCGAGGCGGGCATGGCCGCGCGCGTCGTCGAGGCGTGCCAGCAGCTGCGCTCGGCGGGTACCCGGATCTCCTGATCCCGGTCCTCCGGACGGACGACGGCCCCGGCCCCCGCGAGGGGGTCGGGGCCGTCGTGCGTCTGCGGGCGGCACCCGCGCGGTCGCCTGCGACCGCGGCGAGGTCAGGCGGGGTCGACCGGCTCGAACGGCGCGGCCTCGTCGTCCTCGACGACGTCGAGGAGCTCGCCGATGCGGGTCACCTCGAGCAGGAAGCGCACGGTCGGCGGTACCCGCAGCAGCCGCACGCGGTGCTCGCTGCGGATCGACAGCCGGGCGAGGAACGCGACGCCCGACGAGTCCATGAACGTCACGTGGTGCGCGTCCACCTCGATGGGCAGCGCGCGCTGCTCGGCCTCCGCCGTGGCCTCCTGCAGCTCGGGTCCCAGGCCGGCGTCGATCTCGCCCGACAGCACGATGCGGGTGCGGTCGGCACCCACGATGACCTGCACCGCGCCGGGCTCGCCCGCGTTCGTGGGGTCGGTCGCCGCCGACGTGGCAGCCTCCTCGTCGGCGGAAGGACTGTTAGCGTCTCGCACGATGCTCCTTCCGGGCGCTGGGGGGCCTGACCGGGT
>JAEWEJ010000083.1 GCA_023389455.1 Actinomycetes bacterium
GGCCGGCGGCGCCCCGGTCGGCACGGTCGCGGGCACGGCGCACACGCCTGCCGGCGGTGCACCCGGGGGCGAGCGGGCGCTGCACTGGGGCGTGCGCGAGGCGGACCGCTACGTCGACCCCTGGGCACTGCTGCCGGGGCACGGCCCCGTCGTGCTGCTCCCGGTGCGGTGACCGCGCGGTCAGGCCTGCTCGGCGTCCAGCAGGCGCGTGCGCAGCCGGCCCATGGCCGCCGTGTGGATCTGGGAGATCCGGGACTCGGTCACGCCCAGCACCCGCCCGATCTCGGCCAGCGTCATGCTCTCGTAGTAGTACAGGACGACGACGAGACGCTCCCGCTCGCCGAGGCACTCGATGGCACGGGAGAGCAGGTACTTGGTCTCCTGCGCCTCGAGGGAACCCGCGGGGTCCTGGGCACGCCGGTCCCCCAGCGTGTCGGCCAGCGTCGCGGCGCCGGGACGGTCGTCACCCCCCGCGAGCATCTCGTCGAGCGCGGCGATGTTGACCGCGGCGAGCTGCGTGTACACCGAGCGCAGCTCCCCCACGGGCAGCTCGAGCCGGTCGGCGACCTCCGCCTCGGTCGGCGCACGGTGCAGCGTCGCCTCCAGCTCGCCGTAGGCACGGTCCACGGCGCGGGCCTTGGTCCGCACCGAGCGCGGCACCCAGTCCATCGCCCGCAGCTCGTCGATGATCGCGCCGCGGATCCGCGACGAGGCGTACGACTCGAACTTCACCGCGCGGTCGGTGCGGTACTTCTCGATCGCGTCGATCAGTCCGAAGACGCCGTACGACACGAGGTCCGCGTGCTCGACGGTCGACGGCAGGCGCATGCCGATGCGTCCGGCCACCGCCGTGACCAGCGGGACGTAGTGCACGATCAGCTGCTCGCGCGCCTGCGGGCACCGGGTCTGCGTGAACTGCTCCCACGCGAGGTCCAGCGGCGTGCGCTGCTCGACCTCGGGGGCCGTCGGCGTCGCGACCGCGTCGTCCACCGACGACGGGCGCTGCTGCGGGACGACGCCCGCCGGTGCCGTCCCCGGCAGGAGCGCGCGCAGCGCCGCCGGTGCGTCGGGTCGGGCAAGGACGTCGTGGATGGCAGCCATCGTCGGCTCCGTCTCTGTGCGGGTGTCGCTGGTCGTCGCGGGGCAGCTGGCCCCGCCACACGTGCTGGTCATGCCGTCACGCCCTCGGGTGGGCGAGCTCGAAGGCCGAGCGCAGGCGCTCGGCCGAGACGTGGGTGTAGCGCTGCGTCGTCGACAGGCTGGAGTGCCCGAGGATCTCCTGCACGGTGCGCAGGTCGGAGCCGCCGTCGAGCAGGTGCGTGGCGGCCGTGTGCCGCAGCCCGTGGGGGCCCAGGTCGTCCACCCCGGCCTCGGCGGCCAGGGAGTGGACCACGGTGCGGGCCTGACGCTGGTCCAGCCGGCCCCCGCGACGCCCCAGGAGGAGCGCCGCCGGCGACCCGTCCCGCACGAGCCGGGGACGCCCGACCTCGAGCCAGGCGGACAGCGCTCGCGCAGCCGGCCTGCCGAACGGCACCACCCGCTCCTTGTCGCCCTTGCCGACCACCCGCAGCGTGAGCCGGCCGAGGTCGACGTCGGTCACGTCGGCGCCGCAGAGCTCACCCACCCGGACCCCCGTGGCGTACAGGGTCTCCACGACCGCCCAGTCACGCAGGCTGACCTCGTCGCCGTCGGCTGCTCGGGCGCGCGCGGCGTCCAGCAGGCGGGTGACCGGGCCGATCGCGAGGACCGTGGGCAGCGCACCCGACGCACGCGCCGTGCCGAGACGCAGGGTGGGGTCGGTGGGCACACGGCTCGTCCGGACCGCCCAGCGGAAGAAGGTTCGCGCGGCGGCGGCACGCCGAGCGAGGGTCGCACGGCTGCGGTCGGCGTTCGCCATGGTCGCGAGCCAGCCACGCAGGAGCGTGATGTCGATCTCGTCCAGGCGGGTGACGCCGTGGCTCACCGCATGGTCGAGCAGATGGTCCACGTCGCCGAGATAGGCACGCACCGTGTGGTCCGACAGACCGCGCTGCGCGTGCAGGTGAAGGGCGAAGTCGCTGCACAGGAGCGCGCGCTGCGACGCTCCTGCGCTGATCTCGGCCGTGTTCACCCCCCTAAGGTGACGTGGCGCGCGCAGTTCGACAAGGATGGTTCCCATCCGGATGTGAATGGCCTGCACGGATTGGTTGGCAATGTCCGATCCGGCCGAGCGGATTCCCACGAACGCCGCTTTTTTTCACCCATCTGCTACTCATCCCCTGCACCCACCACCCAACCGGTGCCGATACGGCGGGCACGCCCGTCGAGCTCGAGCATCCCGAGCATCGCACGGGCCTCCGCCGTGGTCGTCCCGGCGCGCGCAGCGACCTGCTCCACGTCCCGCGCGGTGCGCACCGACAGCCCGTCGTGGACCCGCCGGGCCAGGGGGTCGAGCCCGTCCACCGCACCCCCGACCTCCTGGGGCGTCACCACCGCGTCGGTCCCGACCTCGCCCGCCAGCTCGACCACCTCGGCCGCGTCCGTGACGCACACGGCGACCCCGTCGCGCAGGAGACGGTGGCACCCCGCGGACGCGACGGAGGTCACCGGGCCGGGCACGGCACCGACGGGGCGCAGCAGCCGGGCGGCGTGGTGCGCCGTGCTCGCCGCGCCCGACCGCCACGCGGCCTCGACCACGACGGTGGCGGCGGCGGTCGCGGCGATCAGGCGGTTGCGCTGCAGGAAGCGGCTGCGCGTCGGGGCGGATCCCGGCGGGACCTCGCTCACGAGGCTGCCACCGCTGGCGACGACCTCCTCCAGCAGGCGCGCGTTGCCGGCCGGGTACGCCCGGTCGACGCCGCCCGCCAGGACGACGACGGTGGACCCGCCCGCGAGCAGCGCCCCACGGTGCGCCGCCGCGTCGATGCCGTAGGCCCCGCCCGAGGTGACGCCCCACCCACGGCGCGCCAGGTCCACGGCGAGGTCGACGGCGACGCGCTCCCCGTAGCTCGTGCACGCGCGGGCGCCGACGAGCGCGATCGACCGCCGCGCACCCGGTGCCGCGCCGCGCACCCACAGCGCGAACGGCGCGAGCCCGCCCAGGT
>JAEWEJ010000100.1 GCA_023389455.1 Actinomycetes bacterium
GGCCGGCGGCCGCCGCAGCGTCCCGGGGCCGGCGCCGGGGGAGCGGCACCCGGTTGAGGGGCACCCCGGGGGAGCGACCGCGCAGGTCAGCGGCGCGGTGCCCGCAGGGCGCGGTCGAGCAGCTGGTCGAACACGTCAGCGAGCTCGGCGGCCGCCGCCCCCGGCCAGACGTGGACCGGCTGAGCGGCACCCTGCGCCTGCTGCAGCGCCGCGCGCTCGGGGACGAACGGGTTCAGCACGAGCGGTCCGTACAGGGTCTGCAGCTCCTGGAGGCGGTACGCCTGCTCGACCGAGCGGGCCCGCACCCGGTTGACGGCGATCCCCAGCGGCTGCAGCGACGGTGCCGGGCCGCGCCGCAGCTCGTCGATGGTGCGCATGGCACGCCCCACGGCCATGACGGCGAACAGGCCGGGCTCGGTGACCACGACCGCGCGGTCGCACGCCGTCAGGCCGGTCCGGGTCAGCCCGCCGAGCGAGGGCGGGCAGTCGATCAGCACCAGGTCGTAGCCGCTGACCCAGGACAGCGCGTACCGCAGGCGGTCGGCGTCGTCGTCGTCGACACGGTCGTGCAGCACCGAGCGCTCCGAGCCCACGAGGACGTCGAGGCCGTGGTCGGCCCAGGACGACGGGACCGTGGCCGCGGCGACGGACTGCGCCGAGGGCGCGTCGAGGACGGACGCGACGTCCCCCTGGACGACGCTCGCACCCAGCGCCATCGTCGAGTCGCCCTGGGGATCGAGGTCGACCACGAGCGTGCGCAGGCCCCGTTCCAGGGCCGCCGAGGCGAGCCCCAGCGTCACCGACGTCTTGCCCACTCCACCCTTGAGGCTGCACACACCGAGGACCAGCACGCGGCAACCGTAGCCGGGCGGGGCGTCCGTCACGAAACCCGGCACGACACGCCGCGCGTACCCGGCCCGCTGCCGGGTCGGCCTGGGCGTGATGCCCTGATCTGCACCGGGACGGGCGATCGCGGTCCGCGTGCGGCACGACACCGCACCGCGCGAGCGCCGCGTGCCCGTGGCACGGGCGCGGCCGGGCGGCACCCTGCGGTGCGCGAGGGTGCCGGCGGTCGCGGGGGAGCGGCGTGATCGGCCCGGCCCGGCCCGGCCCGGTCGCCGCCGTCGCGTCGGGAGGTTAGCGTGATCGCCCCCGGAAGGAGCCGTGATGACCGAGTCGTTCGACGACACGCAGGTGCCCGAGCTGGAGTACGACGAGACGATCCCGCCGCGCCCCGAGGAGGAGCTCGCCGACGTGGCGCGGGCGGTCCCTGACCCGGCGGGGCACGGGGGACCGGACGCCGCACGCGCCGCGGACGGTGTGACGGACGTCGAGGGTCCTGCCTGAGCGCGCCTGTCCCGTGGCCCGACTCACATGAGGCATCCTGACGCGGTGCTGATCCGACATGTCGACGAGGACGAGTGGCAGACGGTACGTGACGTGCGGCTACGTGCCCTGCGGGAGTCGACGGGAGTCTTCGGCTCGTCGCTGGCACGCGAGGAGCGCTTCGCCGAGTCGCACTGGCGCATGCGCCTGCGCACGAGCGCGACCTGGGTGGCGTACGACGAGGGCGGCGTCCCGCGCGGCCTGGTCTCCCTGGTGCAGGAGCCGGGATCTCCCGAGGACGACCGGCACGTCGTCTCGCTGTGGGTCGCGCCGGAGGTCCGGCGCCGCGGCATCGGCTGGGCGCTGCTCGACGCGGTCGTGGCAGCCGCGGCGGACGAGGACGCCGCGACCGTCTCGCTGTGGGTCGTCGAGGACAACGCGTCGGCGGTCGACCTGTACGTGCGGGCCGGGTTCACGCGGACCGGCGAGCGTCAGGCGCTGCCGCGCGACCCGGATCGCACCGAGGAGCGCTACGTGCGGCACACCGACCGTCGCGGGCTCGCTGCCGGCTGACCGGGGAGGGCCTTCGCGCGTGACGACCGGGCGCCGGTTCGCCGTTTTGACATAATGTACATTATCGGCGAAACGCGGAAGGGTGCCCCGGAGGGGCACGGTGGGCGTGCGGACGGGCTCGGCGGCGGCGAGGTCGCCGCGTGGCACCGCCTGCCACGGCGCGTGACGCGACCCGGTGGTTGAATCGCCGCAGCGCACGCACCTGGAGGGACCTCGTGGACGTCGTCGTCGTCGGCTCCGGACCGAACGGGCTGGCTGCCGCCGTGACCATGGCGCGCGCCGGCCTGTCGGTCACCGTGCTCGAGGCGAACGCGACGGTCGGCGGTGGTGCACGCACGCTGGACCTCGGCCTGGCGGACGGGCTGCTGCACGACGTCTGCTCGGCGATCCACCCGATGGCGTGGGCCTCGCCGTTCTTCCAGGCGTTCGGCCTGGAGCGGCGTGTCGAGCTGCTGGTGCCCGAGGTGTCCTACGCCCAGCCGCTGCCCGGCGCTCGGGCCGGGCTGGCGTGGCACGACCTGGAGCGCACGGTCGAGGGTCTCGACGACGACGGGGCGGCGTGGCGGTCGCTGGTCGGTGCGCTGTCCGGACGTTCCGACACCGTCGTGCGCACGGCACTGGGCGACAAGCGCAGCCTGCCGCCCGGTCTGCTGCCCGGCGGCCTGGTGGGTGCTGCGCGGTTCGGCCTCGGTGTGCTGGAGCAGGGCACGCCCGCCTGGGGCCTGCGGTTCCGCGGCGAGGTGGCGCCGGCGCTGCTCACCGGGGTCGCGGCGCACGCCATCACGCCGCTGCCGAGCCCCGCGGCCGGCGGGACGGCGCTGCTGCTGGCCTCGCTCGCGCACGCGGGACGCGGGTGGCCGGTCCCCCGCGGCGGCTCCGGGGCCATCGTCGCGGCGCTGGTGGCGGACCTGCTGCAGCACGGCGGCACCGTCGTGACGGACCACCCGGTCCGCTCGCGCCGTGACCTCCCGCCGGCACGCTGCCACCTGTTCGACACCACGCCGCGCACGGTGGTCGAGGTGCTCGGTGACGACCTCGCCCCCCGCACCCGGCGGTCCCTGTCGCGGTACCGGTACGGCGACGGCGCGGCGAAGGTCGACTTCGTCCTGTCCGGCCCGGTCCCCTGGGCGCACCCCGACGTGGGCCGGGCCGGCACCGTCCACGTCGGCGGGACGAGGGACGAGATGGCGCGGGCGGAGGCCGACGTCCACGCGGGGCGCCATGCCGACCTTCCGATGTGCCTGGTCAGCGACCCGACGGTCGTCGACGGCGGCCGCGCGCACGGCGGGCTGCGGCCGCTGTGGACGTACGCGCACGTGCCCGCGGGCTCGGACCTCGACGTCACCGAGGCGGTGACACGGCACGTCGAGCGGTACGCCCCGGGGTTCCGCGACGTGGTCGTCGCCTCGCGCTGCGTGCCGGCCGCCGCGATGTCGCACCACAACGCGAACTACGTCGGCGGGGACATCGCTGCCGGCGCCGTGAGCATGCGCCAGATGATCGCCCGACCCACGGCGGCGCCCGACCCGTACTCGCTCGGTGCGGGCGTGTACCTGTGCTCGGCCGCGACACCGCCCGGGCCCGGGGTGCACGGCCTCGGCGGCTGGTTCGCGGCGTCACGGGCCCTGCGGCGCGAGTTCGGCATCCGCGTCCGGTCCGTCTTCGGCGCCTGACTCCCCCGGGGCGTCGTCGGGGCGCCCGCGCGGAGATCACCCGCACGTCGCGGGCGTCCGTCATCAAGACCGGGCGGTGGGCTGTCGATCCTCCCGGCATGACGACCGGCGGCGAGCCGTGCCACGGCACCTGGCGCCGGTGCCGCGCGAGCCGTCCACGGGCACGCCCGTGGTGCACCTCGCCCACAGTCTCGGCCGCCCTCGTCGGGACGGCACCGCGCCACCGACAGGCTCGGACGATGGACATGCACGACTCCCCCGGCGGCGGCTCGCCCGGGCCTGACGACGACCTCCCCGCACTCCCCCGTCACCCGGTGCGCGACGTGGACGACATCCTCGAGGTGATGCTCTCGCTCGTCGGCCCCGAGCGCGCGGGTCCGCCCGCGCTGTGGCTCGCGCTCCTGGACCAGGACGGCATGATGCTGCCCGTCGTCCTGCCCCTGGTCGGGATCCCCCTGCGACCCGACCCCGGTGAGGTCCGGCAGGTGGTGGTCGCGATGTCCGACGTGCTGCAGCACGACGCGCCGGGCGGTTCCATCGCCGCGGCGGTCGTGCGCGCCGCTGGCGGCGACCGCGGGTCGTTCGAGCGCTCCTGGGAGCACGCGCTGCGCACCGCGACCGCCGACCGGGGCGTACGGCTGAGCGCCGTGGTGGCCATCGGCGAGCACCGTGCGCGCGTGCTGGACCGGTGACGTCGGCGCCGGGTCAGACGGGGCCGGGCGACGCCTCGTCGATGGCGGCGAGCTGCTCGAGCGTCGGCTCCCACGTCGCGGACGCGACGTTGGCGCGCACCTGCTCGGGCGTCCGGGCGCCGGAGATGATCGAGGCGACCGCCGGCTGCGCGGCGAGCCCGCCGAGCGCGACCGTCGCGAGGTCGACGCCCCACTCGTCCGCGAGCCGCGCCAGCGCCTCGATGCGGTCGAAGTCCGCGCCTGCCAGCCGTGCCGGCATCCGCGAGAGCCTGCTGCCCTCGGGAGCCTCCTGCCCACGGCGGTACTTGCCGGTGAGGAGCCCGGAGGCGAGCGGCACGTACGGCAGGATGCCCACGCCGACGTGCTCGGCCGCCGGCACGAGCTCCGCCTCCGCGCTCCGATCCAGCAGGTTGTAGCGGTTCTGGGCGGACACGAACGGCGTCGTCCCCGCGGTCCGTGCCGCCCAGTCCGCGTCGACGACCTGCCAGGCCGTGAGGTTCGAGGACCCGAGATAGCGCACCTTGCCCTCGACCACCAGCTCGTGCAGCGCCGCGAGGGTCTCCTCGACGGGGGTGGCCGGGTCGGGGCTGTGCAGCTGGTAGAGGTCCACGTGGTCGGTGCCCAGGCGGCGCAGGGACCCCTCGATGGCGCGACGGACGTACCGACGCGACCCGCGCGCGCCCCAGTCGGCGCCGTTGAGGCCCTGGACGTCCAGGCCGAACTTCGTGGCCACGACGACGTCGTCACGACGACCGCGCAGCGCGGCGCCGAGCAGCTCCTCGCTCTGGCCGGGCACCGACCCGTAGACGTCGGCGGTGTCGAAGAACGTCACGCCGGCGTCGAGGGCCGCGCCGACCACCTCCCCCACCCCGTCCGGCGCCAGGGTCGCGCCGAACGTGTTGCACCCCAGGCCGGCGGTGGAGACCGTCAGACCGCTGTCGCCGAGTCGGCGGTACGTCATCGTCATGGGATCACTTTACGGACGCCGCGGGCGCCCGCCTGCGGGGCGCCACGCGTCGTCGGCCTGCGCGGACGGGACTCCCCCGCCGGCCGGTCACCCGTCCGGCGCAGCGGGCACGCCGCCCCTCGGTCACGACGAGCGACGGCGGCCGGAGCCTGACAGTGTGTGTCACGACACAGGCCTGTTCACCAGACCTTCACGGTCGGCCGGAACACCGGGGTACCCGGCCACGTTGACAGTCAGGTAGCAGAACGATTCGACTCACGACCCGGCAGGTCCGCCCACAGGCGGAGGTTCCGGGACGACAGGCACGGAGGTCCACATGGCCAACAGGTCCCTGCGCGGCATGCGCATCGGATCCCACAGCATGGAGACCGAGGACGGCGTCGACTTCGCCCCTCGGCTCCAGGCGCACTACGACTGCCCCAACGGCCACACCATCATCCTGCCGTTCTCGGTCGAGGCCGACGTGCCGGTGGTGTGGGAGTGCCGGTGCGGCGCCGAGGCGCTCCTGCGTGACGCCGCGCAGCCCGAGGCCAAGGCCGGCAAGGCACCGCGCACGCACTGGGACATGCTCCTGGAGCGGCGCACGGTCAACGAGCTGCAGGAGCTGCTCGACGAGCGGCTCGGCCTGCTGCGCGCGGGCAAGCTGCGCCGCAGCGCCTGACCGCGCACGACGCGAGCACGACGACGCCCCGGTGGACGACCACCGGGGCGTCGTGCTGTCCGCTGTCGTCCTGACCGGGGCGTCGTGCTGACCGGGGCGTCGTCCTGAGCGCGGCGTCGTGCTGAGCGCGCGTCGTCATGACCGGGCAGTCGCCCGAGCGGGATGTCGGTCCGATCGGCTCCGCGACGACCCGGTCGGCAGGAGCCCGCTGCGTCAGGCGGGACCGTCGGGACGCTCGTCGCGGCGCATCCGGGCGGCGCCCACCATGCCCGCCAGCACGACCCACACCGCGAGCACGTCGACGACGAGTGCCGGTACGTCACCGGCCCGGGTGGCCGGCGTCAGGGAGGTGCGCAGCGGCAGCGTCGCGATCATCTCGGCGTCCGTGAACAGGTCCGTGCGCTGGGTGATCGCACCGTTGGGCTCGATGACGGCGCTGACACCGACGGTGGAGATCTGCACCGTCGCACGGCCGTGCTCGATCGCCCGCAGGCGGGACATCGCCAGCTGCTGCGTGGACTCGTCGGACCAGCCGAACGACGCGTTGTTCGTCTGCACGACCAGGATCTCGCCACCCTCGGCCACGGCCTCGCGGACGATCGCGTCGTACGCGACCTCGAAGCAGATGACGTCGCCGACGACCACGGTCCGCCCCAGGCGCGGCGACTCCACCGGGATCACGCCGGGCTCGGTGCCGGGAAGCATGTCCCGCGTCACCAGGTCGACGGCGTCCGAGAAGTGCCGGACGAACGAACGCAGCGGGATGTACTCGGCGAACGGGGCCGGCCGCTGCTTGGAGTAGGTCGCCACGGGACCCTCGCCCGGCTGCCACAGCAGCGCCGTGTTGTAGCGCCCGCCGGCGTCCGGGTACTCGACCGTGCCGACGAGCAGCGGGGCGGCGACCTCCTGCGCGACGCCGTCGATGAGGTCCGCGGCCTCCTGGTCGACCTGGGGGTCGATGTCCGTGCCGTTCTCGGGCCACAGGACGAGGTCGAGGTCCCCCGGGGCGACGCGGTCGAGCAGGGCGCGCGTCCCGGCGACGTGGTTGTCGAGCACCTGCCGGCGCTCGCCGAACGCGTCCAGCCGGCCGGGCTCGGGCACGTTGCCCTGCACGGCGCCGACGCGCAGCGTCCCGTCCTGCGCGACCGGGTCCAACGGGATCGCGAACGAGCCGACCACCAGCGCGCCCCCGGCGGCCAGCGCCCCCAGCGCGCGACCGAGGGCGAGCCGGCGCGCGGCCAGCACGGCGCGGCCGAGCAGCACCCCGAGCGCGGCGACCACACCGCTGAGCAGCGGCGTGCCGCCCAACCACATGAACGCCGCCAGCGGGGACTCCGCCTGGGAGAACGCCAGCCTGCCCCACGGGAAGCCGCCGAACGGCCACGCGGACCGCAGCTCCTCGGCGCCCACCCACAGCAGGACGAACGCGAGCAGCTGCCACCCCCCGCTGCGCCAGACGCCGTGACCGCGGCGGGCCCATGCCCACGCCGCGCCGAACAGTGCGACGTAGCAGGCCTCCAGCACCGTCAGCGCCAGCCACGGTACCGGTCCGACGGCGTCGTTCGCCCAGGTGATCATCGGGCCGAAGCACGTCAGCCCCCACACCAGCCCGACCAGCGCGTTCCAGCGGGCGGAGTCGCGCCGCAGCGCGAGGTACAGCAGGGCCGTGCCGACCACGGCGAGCGGCGACCAGCCCGGCTCGGGGAACGCGAGCCTCGTGAGCACGCCGCCCACGGCGGCCAGGACGAGCGTCAGCCAGCGGGCGGGCGGGGGCACGGGCACCGCAGCAGGGTACGTCAGCGGCGTGTGCGCACCCCTGTCGCGCACCGCACCGCGCGCCCCCGGCGGATGCTGCGCGTTCCCGGTGCGGCGGGGACCGCACGGCCGGCCCGACCGACCGGCCCGCGCGCCCTTCGTACCGGCGAGGACGTGTCCTGCCGTTCTCTGTTGGGCGCGCGGACCCGGTCGGAGCTCGGACCGTGCGGCACCGGTCAGCGGTACGTGGTTCCCCCTCCGGTGCCCGCAACGACGGGCCACTGCGAAACTACCCGGCTGCGAAGGCCTGTCAAGGGGACGTAGATCCAGGTCAGACGTGTTCTGCCTGGCCAGCACCCCCGTGTGTCCTCGACCCCGATGACCGTGCGCGGCGTGTCGCCCGCGTGTCGCCCGCGTGGGGTGTGGGAGCGGTGCCCGCTGCACACGCGAGCGGCGCAGATTTCACCCGGTGCTGTGGCGCGCGGCGCGCCGTCAGCCCAGGGTGTCGTGCAGCAGCACCCCGGCGCGCACCGTCCGCAGGCACCGCGGCGTGGGCTCCCCGGGGCCGAGGTCCGGCAGCAGCGGGCTGCCGGCGCGGGCGTCGGCGCTCCACGACGACGTGCGGGACGCCTGCACGACCAGGTGCTGCGCGTCCCACACGGCCAGGTGGGCAGGCGCACCGACCCGCAGCTCCCCCGCACCGGTTCCGTCGAGCCCTGCCAGCCGCCAGCCGCCGCGCGTCGCGGCGCGGAACGCCGCACGCACCGAGATGCGCTGGTCCGGCTCGTGGTGCGCGGACGCCGCCCTCACCCCGGCCCACGGGTCGATCGGGGTGACGGGGGTGTCCGAGCCGAGCGCGAGCGGCACGCCGGCGGCCGCGAGGTCCGCGAAGGGGTTGAGGGCTGCAGCGCGCCCGGCGCCGAGGCGCTCGGCGTACATGCCGTCGGGTCCGCCCCAGGCGGCGTCGAACGCCGGCTGCACGGACAGGCGCAGGCCCAGCAGCACCATCTGGGCCAACGAGTGCGCGTCGACCATCTCCGCGTGCTCGACCCGGTGCCCGGCGGCGGCGACCGCCGCGGCGCCCTCGACGTCGACGGCCGCGCGCAGTCCCAGCAGCAGCTCGTCCAGCGCCCGGTCCCCGATGACATGGAACCCGGCGTGCACGCCGGCGCGGGTCACGGCCGTCACGTGGTTCGCGATCTGCTCGGCGGACATGTGCAGCGTCCCGCGGGTGCCCGGGGCGTCGGCGTACGGGTGGCGCAGGGCTGCCGTGCGCGACCCCAGCGAGCCGTCGACGTTGAGGTCACCGCCGATGCCCGTCAGGCCCGGGACGTCGGCGAGGAGCGCGCGGGCGTCGTCGACGGTGACGCACGCCTCGGCGCGGTACCCGACCACCAGGGGCAGGCCGCTGCCCGGGTCGGCCGTCATCGAGAGCAGCTCGCGCAGCCCGTCACGGGTGTCGACGTGAGGCGCCGACTGCTCGTGCACCGCGACCACACCCGCCGCGGCGGCACGGGTGAGGGCGTCGCGGTACAGGGCGGTGCGCTCGGCACCGGAGACCTCCCGGGCGACCGCGCGCGCCGCGTGGTGGGCCTCCCCCACGACCAGTCCGTCGTCGGACCAGCCCGGCAGGCCGCGCAGCCCCGCCAGGTCCGCCAGGGCGCTGGACACGACGGCCGAGTGGACGTCCACCCGCGCCAGGTACACCGGCAGCCCCTGGCCGGCGACGTCGAGCTCCGCGCACGTGGGGCGGCGACGCTCGGGCCACGCGCCCTCGTCCCACCCGGAGCCGTGCAGGACCCGACGGTCGCCGGGCGCCCGGCGGGCCGCCTCGCGGCCCACGGCCTCCAGCGCCGCCGCGAGCGTGGGCGCGCCCCCGTCGGGCGTCAGGTCCAGCCCGGCGTGGGTCAGCGCCGTCTCGAGCAGGTGCACGTGCGCGTCGACGAACGCGGGCGCCACCAGGGCGCCCTGCAGCTCGACGACCTCGTCGACGCCCGCGACCAAGCCGTCGGCGGTGTCGTCGGACCCCATCCACGCCACCACCCCGTCCTGGACGAGGAGGGCCTCTGCGAAGGGGTCGGCGGGAGAGTGCACGACTCCGTGCCGGTACAGGGTCGAGCTCACATCAGCACACGATAGGGCCACCGGGAGCCCGTTGCGTCCCGCGCGCCGGACGGACGTCCGGGACGGGCCGACGTCACACCGCGGAGTACGCGACGACGCCGCGGCGCACCGCGGCGACCGCCTGGTCGGCCGTGGCCCGCAGGCGTGGGGTCGGCGCGGCCCCGGCGACCTGGTCGAGCACGTCGACCACCTGCTTGCACCAGCGCACGAAGTCCCCGGCGGCGAGGTCGGTGCCGCGCAGCACGGCGTCCAGGCTGCGCCCGGCGGCCCACCGGTGGATCGGCTCGACGAGCCCCAGGTCGAGCGGCTGGATGGTGTCGAGGCGGGCGTCGTGCTCGAGGTCCTCGAGCTCGGACCACGCGCGCACCGCGGCGTCGAGCGCGTGCCCCAGCCTGCTGTCGGGTCCGCCGGGGATCCGCGCCTCGGAGTCCTCGTCCCGCCGTGAGCGGTACACGATGGTCGAGACGGCGGCGGCCAGGCCCGGCGCGTCCAGCTCGTCCCAGACGCCCCGGCGCAGGCACTCCGCGAGCACCAGGTCGTTCTCGGCGTAGAGGCGTCGCAGCCACCGTCCGTCGTCGGAGACCTGCCACGCCCCGGAGTCGTCCACGACGAGGTAGTCGAGCGTGCGCAGGACGTCGCAGATGCGGTCGAAGACGGCGGCGATCGATCCGGTGCGGCCCGAGATGCGACGGACCAGGGCTGCGTGCTCGTCGCGCAGCCGCTCCCAGCGCTCGGCCCAGCGGGCGTGGTCCTCGCGGTCGGGGCAGCGGTGGCACGGGTGCGCGCGGAGCTGCCGGCGCAGCGACTCCAGCTCGGCGTCCTCGGCGGCGGCGGACCGCCGGTCCGTGCGCTTCCCGCCCGCGCGGGTCGGCGAGGGCACCAGATCCAGCTCGTCCAGGCGGGCGCGCAGCCGCGCCGCGAGGTCGCGTCGGGCCGCGGGCACCCGGAGCTCGAAGCGGCCCGGCACCTTGAGCCGGCCGACGGTGCGCAGCCCGGTCCCGACGTCGGCGACGGTCAGTCTGCGGACCTGGCGGTCGGTCGTGAGCACCGTCGGGCGCGGACCGTCGAAGCCGCCACCGCCGCCCGGGTCGACCACGACGGCGTGCTCGGCGCGCCGGCCCGTGGGGATCTCCACGACGTCGCCCACGCGCAACCCCTCGAGCGTGCGTGCGACGTCCGAGCGGCGGGCCGCGGCGGCGGCCTTCGCCAGGCCGCGCTCGCGCTCGGTGAGGGCACGCCGCAACGCCATGTACTCCGCGAAGTCGCCGAGGTGGCACGTCATCGCCTCGGCGTAGCCCTCCAGCGCCTCGGCGTGCGTCTGCGCCTGGCGCGCGAGCCCGACGACGCCCCGGTCCGCCTGGAACTGCGCGAAGGACGTCTCGAGCACGTCCCGGGCGCGCTCGCGGCCCACCTGCGCGACCAGGTTGACGGCCATGTTGTACGTCGGGCGGAACGACGAGCGCAGGGGGTACAGCCGGCGGGACGCGAGACCGGCGAGCTGGACGGGGTCCAGGCCGGGGTGCGCCACGACCACCGCGTGGCCCTCGGTGTCGATGCCGCGCCGGCCCGCGCGGCCCGTGAGCTGGGTGTACTCCCCCGGCGTCACGTCGACGTGCGCGCTGCCGTCCCACTTGACGAGCTTCTCGAGCACCACGGAGCGCGCCGGCATGTTGATGCCGAGGGCGAGCGTCTCGGTGGCGAACACGACCTTCACCCACCCGCGCGAGAACAGGTCCTCGACCGTCTCCTTGAACAGCGGCAGCATCCCGGCGTGGTGCGCGGCCACGCCGCGGACCAGGGCTGCGACGAACGCGTCGTACCCGAGCACGCCGAGGTCCTCCGGCGGGATGGCGGCGCACCGCTCCTCGACGACCCGGCGGATCTCGGACTGCTCCTTCGGGGTGGTCAGCCGCACCCCGGCGGTCAGGCACTGCTGCACGGCCGCCTCGCAGCCGGCGCGCGAGAAGATGAACACGATCGCAGGCAGCAGCCCCGCGTCGGCGAGCTCGTCCACCACCACGAAGCGCGGCACGGGCCGCACGCCGCCGCCGGACCGCGGCGCCGCGGCGCGCCCCCGGTGCCCGCGGTCGCGTGGTCCGCGCTGGTCCCTGCCGCCCGGGGGCTGGCGGCGCAGCAGGTGGGTGAGGTCGGGGTTGATCGGCGGGTCCACCCCGGGCGCCGTGGGGTCCACGTGGCCCGCGTACAGGTCGAGGAGCTCGTGCCCGACGAGCACGTGCTGGCCGAGCGGCACGGGCCGGTGCTCGCTGACGACGACGGTCGTGTCGCCGCGGACGGTGGCCAGCCAGTCGCCGAACTCCTCGGCGTTGGAGACGGTCGCCGACAGGGAGACCAGCTGGACGTCGTCGGGCAGGTGGATGATCACCTCCTCCCACACCGGGCCGCGGAACCGGTCGGCCAGGTAGTGCACCTCGTCCATGACGACGTAGCCCAGCCCGCTCAGGGCCGGGGAGCCCGCGTACAGCATGTTGCGCAGGACCTCGGTGGTCATGACGACGACGTCCGCGTCGCCGTTGACGGTCGTGTCGCCGGTCAGCAGGCCGACGCGGTCGGCGCCGTGGACGCGCGCCAGGTCGGCGTACTTCTGGTTCGACAGCGCCTTGATCGGCGTGGTGTAGAACGCCTTGCGCCCGGAGGCCAGGGCCAGGTGGACCGCGAACTCCCCGACGACGGTCTTGCCGGCGCCGGTCGGTGCCGCCACGAGCACACCGCTGCCCCGCTCCAGCGCGGCGCACGCCTCGACCTGGAAGTCGTCGAGGTCGAAGTCCAGGCGTGCGCGGAAGG
>JAEWEJ010000162.1 GCA_023389455.1 Actinomycetes bacterium
CGGACGGCCCGGCACACGACCAAGGGACCACGACGGCGCCGCACCCCCGCGGGGGTGCGGCGCCGTCGTGGTCCCTTGGTCGTGTGCCGGGCCGTCCGGCGTCAGCCGACGAGCAGCAGCGCGAACCCGTCGTAGCCCTTCTCCCCGACGGTCTGCACGACGGTGCCGTCCAGCCGCCCGTCGGCCACCGCACGCTCGACGAACGCCCGCACG
Source organism: Actinomycetes bacterium (assembly GCA_023389455.1). Classification (GTDB taxonomy): domain Bacteria; phylum Actinomycetota; class Actinomycetes; order Actinomycetales; family Cellulomonadaceae; genus Cellulomonas. Next base: position 214 of record JAEWEJ010000162.1, read on the forward strand.
CCCTGCACCCGGTCGTCGGGGTGGTCGGCGTCGACCACCGCGCCGCCGCGCACGACGTTGTCGACGAGGATCAGCGTGCCGGGCCTCGAGAGGGCCACGGCCCGCTCGAGGTAGGTCGCGAGCTGCTGCTTGTCGGCGTCGACGAACACGAGGTCGAACGGCTCGGTCCCGTCGTCCGCGAGACGCTCCAGGCTCTGCGTCGCGGGGCCGACGAGCACCTCGACGCGCTGGGCGACGCCGGCGCGCTCCAGGGAGCCGCGCGCGACGCGGGCGTGGGTGTCGTCGAGCTCAAGCGTCGTGACGGTGCCGTCGGGGCCGACCGCCTGCGCCAGCCACCACGTGGAGTAGCCGCCCAGCGTGCCGATCTCGAGCACCCGTCGGGCGTCGACCGCACGGGCCAGCAGCTCGAGCAGGCGTCCCTGCGCGGCGCTGACCGCGATGTCGGGCAGCCCGGCGTCCGCCGCGGCGGTCCGGACGGCCACGGCCCCCTCGGGCTCGGACACCAGGGGAGCCAGGTAGGTGTCCACGGCGGCCCAGGCGGCATCCACGCCGGCGCCGGCGCTGCGGGGGCGCAGCGCCTCGGTGGGCGCGGGGGTGCCGCTGTCGCCGGGCTCCGCCGCGGGCAGGTCGCTCGCCGACGCGACGTCGACGAGCCACAGGGTCCGGTCCGTCCCGTGGGCACCGGCCGCGGGCGTCGTGCGCACGTCGTCACCCGCGAGGGCACGGGCCACGGCGGGCGCTTTCTCCTGACCCGAGGCGACCACCCAGACCTCGCGCGCGGCCTGCAGCAGCGGGTAGGTCATCGACACGCGCTCGGCCGGCGGCTTGGGGGAGTCGTGCTCGGCCACCACGAGCGAGCTCGTCTCGAAGAGGGAGGCGTGCCCGGGGAAGAGGGAGGCGACGTGGCCGTCGGGGCCCATGCCGAGCAGGAGGACGTCGAACCGGGGCGCGAGACCCTCGCCCGTGGCGTGCGCGCGCAGCTCGGCCGCGTAGCCGCGTGCGGCGGTCTGCGGGTCCGGGACGTCGTCGGAGCGAGCCGGCACGGGGTGCACGTTGCCGGCCGGCAACGCGTCCCCGAGCGCGTCGATCAGGGCCTCGCGCGCCTGCGTCTCGTTGCGGTCCGGGTCGCCGTCCGGCAGGAAGCGCTCGTCACCCCACCACAGGTGCACGCCCGACCAGTCGACGGCGTCGCGCACGGGCGACGCCGCGACGGCGCGCAGGGTCGCGATGCCCACGGTGCCGCCCGTCAGGACGACGTGCAGGGGGGAGCGGTGCGACTGCAGGTCGACGAGGCGCGTGAGCAGGCGCGCGGCGGTCGCCGCGGCGAGCACGTCGGCGTCGGGGTGGACCAGCACCTCGGGCGGGGCAGCGGTCATGGTTCCTCCTCCGCCCGGGCAACCCGGGCACGTCGCGGGCGGGTGCCGCCGCCGGCACCCGCCCGTGCGGGTCAGGCGTCGATGCGGGCGAGGCCCTTCTGCAGCACGTCGCCGTACACCTCGTCGGCGTCGAGCCGGCGCAGCTCCTCCACGAGGCACTCGCGCAGCTGGCGGATCGGCAGCGCGATGCGGTGCTCCGGCTGGTCGGGCTGCCGCAGGGAGGCGGTCTTCCCGTCGGGACGGTCGAGCACGATGTCGCCGGACGTGCGCTCGAGCCGGACCTGGGTGATCGCCGGGGCCCCGGGCACCCGTTCGATCTCGACGGGGCAGCGCAGCGCCTGGGCGAGCCAGGCGGCGATGAGGTCCACCGAGGGGTGGGTGCTCTCGCCCGTGACGACCGCGCGGTGCACAGGCTCGTAGGGCGGCTGGTCGAGCGTCGCCGCGATGAGCCCGCGCCAGAGCGTGGCGCGGGTCCAGGCCAGGTCCGTGTCGCCCTCGGCGTACACCTGCGCCAGGTTGCGCAGCGCGCGGCTGGGGCGCGAGCACGCCGTGGTGTCCGTGATGCGCCGCTGCGCCATGCGGCCCAGCGGGTGCTCGGAGGGGTTGGTCGGCACGTCGTACGGCCACCACACGACGATCGGTGCGTCGGGCAGCAGCAGCGGCATCACGAGCGTGTCGACGTGCCGCGTGACGCCGCCCGAGATCCGCAGGACGATCACCTCGCTGGCCCCCGCGTCACCGCCGAGGCGGATCTGCGCGTCGAGGTTCGCCTCGCCGGCGGCGGCGCGCTCCGTCATGACGATGATCCGGCAGGGGTGCTCACGGCTCGCCGCGTTGGCGGCGGCGATCGCGTCCTCGGGGTCGTGGGCGTCGGCGTCGATGATGAGCGTGAGCACACGGCCCAGCGCGACCGCCCCGCCCTCCTCACGCTCCTTGATCAGCCGCCGGTTGATGGCCCGGGTGCTGGTGTCGGGCATGTCGATGATCACGGCAGCCTCCAGGCGCGCCCGTCACGGGCCATCATCTCGTCGGCCGAGGCCGGACCCCACGTGCCCGCCCGGTACTCGTCGGGCTTGCCGTGGGACGCCCAGTACTCGGTGACCGGGTCGAGGATCTTCCAGGACAGCTCGACCTCCTCGTGCTGCGGGAAGAGCGGCGGGTCGCCGAGCAGCACGTCGAGGATGAGGCGCTCGTAGGCCTCGGGGGAGGACTCGGTGAAGGCGTGCCCGTACCCGAAGTCCATCGTGACGTCGCGGACCTCCATCGCCGTGCCGGGCACCTTGGCGCCGAACCGCAGCGTGACGCCCTCGTCGGGCTGCACGCGGATGACCAGGGCGTTCTTGCCCAGCTCCGCGGCGGCGGTGGCCTCGAACGGCAGGTGCGGCGCCCGCTTGAACACGACGGCGATCTCGGTGACCCGCCGGCCGAGCCGCTTGCCCGTGCGCAGGTAGAACGGCACCCCGGCCCAGCGGCGCGTGTCGATGTCGACGCGGATCGCGGCGTACGTCTCGGTCGTGGAGTCGGGGTTGAAGCCCTCCTCCTCGGCGTAGCCCACGACCTTCTCGCCGCCCTGCCAGCCGGCCGTGTACTGCCCACGGGCGGTGTGCTTGCCCAGGTCGCGGGGCAGCCGCAGCGCGGAGAGCACCTTGGTCTTCTCCGCACGCAGCGCGGCCGCGTCGAAGGAGACGGGCTCCTCCATCGCCGTCAGCGCGAGCAGCTGCAGCAGGTGGTTCTGGATGACGTCGCGGGCGGCGCCGATGCCGTCGTAGTACCCGGCGCGGCCACCGATGCCGATGTCCTCGGCCATGGTGATCTGCACGTGGTCGACGTAGTTGCCGTTCCAGATCGGCTCGAAGAGCTGGTTCGCGAAGCGCAGCGCCAGCAGGTTCTGGACCGTCTCCTTGCCCAGGTAGTGGTCGATCCGGAAGATGTCGTCCGGACGGAACACCTGGGACACGATGTCGTTGAGCTCGCGTGCCGACTCGAGGTCGTGGCCGAAGGGCTTCTCGATGACGACGCGCCGCCAGGTGCCCTCCTTCGGCTGGGACAGGCCCGAGCGGGCCAGCTGCTGGCACACGACGGGGAACGAGCTCGGGGGCACCGAGAGGTAGAAGGCGTGGTTGCCCCCGGTGCCGCGCGTGACGTCGAGCTCCTCGACCGTCCTGCTCAGGCGGTCGAAGGCGTCGTTGTCGTCGAACGTGCCCTGGACGAACCGGATGCCCTCGGCCAGCTGGCGCCACGTGGCCTCACGGAACGGGGTGCGCGCGTACTCCTTGACCGAGTCGCGGACGACCTGCTCGAAGTCCTGGGTCTCCCAGTCGCGGCGGGCGAACCCCGTCAGGGCGAACCCGGGGGGCAGCAGGCCGCGGTTGGTCAGGTCGTAGACCGCGGGCATGAGCTTCTTGCGGGCGAGGTCGCCCGTGACGCCGAAGATCACCAGGCCGCTGGGCCCGGCGATGCGCGGCAGCCGGCGGTCCCGCGGGTCGCGCAGCGGGTTCTGGTCGGGCCCGACCTTCGCGGGGCTCACCGAGCCGCACCGGTGTCGTCGGCCGCGCCCTGCAGACCCGCCTCGACGGTGGTGAGCAGCTCGGCCCACGAGGCCTCGAACTTCTGCAGGCCCTCGGTCTCGAGCTGGTCGGTGACGTCGTCGACCGAGATCCCCAGCGCCTCGATGCGGTCGAGCAGCGCGGCGGACGCGTCCTGCGTACCCGTGACCGTGTCACCGCGGATGTCGCCGTGGTCGGCGACGGCCTCGAGCGTCTTCTCGGGCATGGTGTTCACGGTGCCCGCCACGACGAGCTCGTCGACGTAGCGGGTGTCGGGGTAGGCCGGGTCCTTGACGCCCGTGGACGCCCACAGGGGCCGCTGGGGGCGTGCCCCGGCTGCCGCCAGCACCTGCCAGCGCTCGCTCGTGACGACGTCCTGGTAGACGCCCCAGGCGAGCCGGGCGTTGGCGATCGCCGCCGTGCCGCGCAGCGCGGCGGCCTCGTCGGTGCCGATCTCGTCGAGGCGGGGGTCGATCGCGGCGTCGACGCGCGAGACGAAGAACGACGCGACGGACGCGACGGGTGCGAGGTCGATGCCCGCCGCGTGCGCCTGCTCCAGGCCCTCGACGAACGCGTCGAGCACCGCGCGGTAGCGCTGCAGCGAGAAGATCAGCGTCACGTTGACGCTGATGCCCTGCGCCAGGGCGGCCGTGATCGCCGGCAGCCCCTCGACCGTGGCGGGGATCTTGATGAACAGGTTCGGTCGCTCGATCTCCGACCAGAGGGTCTCGGCGGAGGCGGTCGTGGCCGCGGTGTCGCGCGCCAGGCGCGGGTCGACCTCGATCGACACGCGACCGTCGACGCCGTCGGTGGCGTCGTAGACCGGTCGCAGGACGTCGCACGCGTCGCGCACGTCGTCCGTGGTGATCCGCAGGACGGCCTCCTCGACCGCTGCGCCGTCCGCGGCGAGCGTGCGCAGCTGCGCGTCGTACGCGTCGCCGTGCTCGAGCGCCGCGGCGAAGATCGTCGGGTTCGTCGTGACGCCGACGACGCCGCGGTCCACGAGGGCCTTCAGCCCTCCGGACGTGATCCGCTGCCGCGACAGGTCGTCGAGCCAGACGGCGACGCCTGCCTCACGCAGTGCCTGCAGGGGCGTGCTGCTGGTCATGGTCGTTCCCCTTCGTCCCACGAGGTGCATCTGCGTCCTGCAGGCGGCGGGGCCGGGCTGGAGCCGGCCCCGCCGCGTGACGGCTGTCAGGCCGGCAGGTCGCCCGTACCGGACTGCGCGCTGGCGTCCGGCTTGTCGGACGGGGCGTGCGCCCCACGCGCCGCCGCGACCGACTCGTGCGCCGCGGCCACGACGGCCTCGGCGGTGATCCCGAACTCCCGGTACAGCGTCTGGTAGTCCGCCGAGGCACCGTAGTGCTCGAGCGAGACCGCCCGGCCCGCGTCGCCGAGGATCTTGTGCCACGACAGCGAGATGCCGGCCTCGACCGACACCCGGGCGCGCACCGTGGACGGCAGCACCGACTCGCGGTACTCCTCGTCCTGCTCGGCGAACCACTCGAGGCACGGTGCCGACACGACGCGCGTGGCCACCCCGGCGGCCTCGAGGGTCTCGCGCGCCTCGACGGCGAGCTGGACCTCGGAGCCCGTGGCGAGCAGCACCACGTCGGGCGTGCCGGTGGACGCCTCGAGCAGGACGTACGCGCCCTTGGCGACGCCGTCGGTCGTCGCGTAGCCGTCCTCGCCGCGCGGGAACGTGGGCACGTTCTGGCGGGTCAGGACGAGCGCGACGGGGCCGTCGGTGCGCTCGAGCGACGCCCGCCACGCGGCCGCCGTCTCGTTGGCGTCGGCCGGGCGCACGACCGCCAGGCCGGGGATCGCACGGACCGCGGCGAGGTGCTCGACCGGCTGGTGCGTCGGGCCGTCCTCGCCCAGACCGATGGAGTCGTGGGTCCAGACGTACGTGACGTTCACGCCCATGAGCGCGGCCAGGCGAACGGCGCCGCGCATGTAGTCCGAGAACGTGAAGAAGGTGCCGCCGTAGGGCCGCGTCAGGCCGTGCAGGCGGATCCCGGACAGGATCGAGCCCATGGCGTGCTCGCGGATGCCGAAGTGCAGCGTGCGACCGTACTGGTCACCGGCGAACTCGTGCGACGAGCGGTGCGCCGGCAGGAAGGACGGCTCACCCTTCATCGTCGTGTTGTTCGACCCGGCGAGGTCGGCCGAGCCGCCCCACAGCTCGGGCAGCACGGGCGCGAGGGCGGACAGGACCTCACCGGACGCCGCACGGGTCGCGACGGCCTTGCCGGCGGGGAACGTCGGCAGCGCCTCGGTCCAGCCCTCGGGCAGCGCGTCCGCGCGCAGGCGGTCGAGGAGCGCCTTGCGCTCGGGGTTGGCGGCGGCCCAGGCGTCGAACGCCTCCTGCCACGCGGCGCGCGCCGTGGCGGCACGGTCGGCCAGGCTGCGCGTGTGCGCGATGACCTCGGGGGCGACCTCGAAGGACTTCTCGGTGTCGAAGCCGAGCACCTCCTTCAGGCCGCGGATCGCCTCGGTGCCCAGCTTGGAGCCGTGCGAGGAGTGGTCGTCCGTCTTGCCGGGGGTCGGCCACGCGATGAGGGTGCGCAGGCCGATGAACGACGGCTTGTCGGTCACGGCCTTGGCGGCCTCGATCGCCGCGTGCAGCGCGTCGACGTTCTCGCGGTACTCGCCGCCGACGGTCCAGTCGACGTACTGCACGTGCCAGCCGTAGGACTCGTACCGCTTGAGCACGTCCTCGGTGAACGCGATCTGGGTGTCGCCCTCGATCGAGATGTGGTTGTCGTCCCACAGCACGACGAGGTTGCCGAGCTCCTGGGTGCCGGCCAGCGAGGACGCCTCGCTGGTGACGCCCTCCTGCAGGTCGCCGTCCGAGGCGATGACGTACACGTGGTGGTCGAACGGGCTGGTGCCCGGCGCGGCCTCGGGGTCGAGCAGGCCGCGCTCACGGCGGGCCGCCATCGCGAACCCGACGGCCGAGGCGAGGCCCTGGCCGAGCGGGCCGGTGGTGATCTCGACGCCGGCGGTGTGGCGGTACTCGGGGTGCCCGGGGGTCTTGGAGCCCCAGGTGCGCAGCGCCTCGAGGTCCTCGAGCTCGAGCCCGAAGCCGCCGAGGTAGAGCTGGATGTACTGCGTCAGGCTGGAGTGCCCGGCGGAGAGGATGAACCGGTCGCGGCCCAGCCAGTGCGGGTCCGTCGGGTCGTGCCGCATGACGGTCTGGTACAGCAGGTAGGCGGCCGGCGCGAGGCTGATCGCCGTGCCGGGGTGCCCGTTGCCGACCTTCTCCACGGCGTCCGCCGCGAGCACGCGGGCGGTGTCCACCGCCCGAAGATCGAGGTCGGACCAGCCGACAGTGGTGGCCAGGGGAGACTTCGCGTTCACCGCAACCTCATTCCCGTCCCGCTCACGCGCGGGGCGTCGTTCCGAGCGTCTCCGGCGTCGGCCGCGGTGGCGCGGCGCGTCCGGCTGGGGACCCCGTCGCGTCGTCGGACGGGGACGTCTGCTGACGGGGAGCCTATAGCGGACCCGCCGTTCGCCGCGCACCTGGTCCAGGACCGCGGCAAGCGATTGCCAGTCCTCGCCGACCGTGCGCGGCGACCAGGACGGGTTCTCGTGCGACCGATCTCACGTCCTCCGTGCGCGTCCTGACCGGGTCGAACGTCCCGTTCGCACGACGTGGTGCGTACCATGACGGGCAGGACCTCCGTCCTGCCCGCCGTCGCCCGAGCCGTCGTCGGCACCCTGTCCGCCTCCCGAACGGAAACCGAAGCGCGTGCGCCTGTCCACCCCCGCGTCCGTCGACGCGACCAGCCCCGATGCCGCCGTCGGCGCGGCAGGTGCGGTGGAGGGCGAGCCGCAGGGCGCCGTCTCGGCCCCGGAGCAGGACGCGGGCGACGCCCGCTGGTGGTCCGCCGCGCTGCGCACGGTCGCGGCGTACGTCGCGCTGACCAAGCCGCGGGTCATCGAGCTCCTGCTCATCACGACCATCCCCACGATGTTCCTCGCCGCGCGCGGGATGCCGCCGCTGGGGCTGGTCGTCGCCACGCTGGTCGGGGGAGCGGGCGCCGCCGGTGCGGCCAACACGCTCAACCAGTACCTCGACCGCGACATCGACGAGGTCATGAACCGCACCCGGCGGCGCCCCATCGTCACCGGCCGGATCACGCCGCGTGCGGCACTGGTCTTCGGCACGGTGCTCGGGGTCGTCTCGCTGGCGTGGCTGTGGTTCGTCGTGAACCCGGCGTCGGCCATGTGGACCGCGTCGGCGATCCTCATCTACGTCGTGGGCTACACGATGATCCTCAAGCGCCGCACGCCGCAGAACATCGTGTGGGGTGGCGCCGCGGGGTGCATGCCCGTCGTGATCGGGTGGTCCGCGGTGACCGGCGGCGTCTCGTGGGAGGCGGCGCTGCTGTTCGGCGTGGTCTTCTTCTGGACCCCGCCGCACTACTGGCCGCTGTCGATGAAGTTCCGGCGGGACTACGCCGCGGCGGGCGTGCCGATGCTGCCCGTCGTCGCGGCGGACACGAAGGTCGCGCGCGAGATGATCGCCTACACCCTCGCGATGATCGCGTGCTCGCTGCTGCTCGTGCCCGTCGGCGGCATGACGTGGGTGTACGGCGTCGTGGCCGCCGCCCTCGGCGCCTGGTTCCTCTGGCTGTGCATCGGCCTGCTGCGCCGCGCACGCGACCCGAAGCACCCGCCGCTGCGCGCCATGACGGTCTTCCACGGCTCCATCACCTACCTCACGCTGCTGTCCGTCGCGGTCGCGGTGGACGTCTTCCTCCCGCTGTGACGTCGGCGACGTGGCCGACCGACTGACCGCAGCGCTCGAGGTCTACCTGGCGCACCTCACCGTCGAGCGGGGACTGGCGCCGCACACGCTCGCCGCGTACCGGCGCGACCTGACCCGGTACGTCGAGCACCTGCGCGCCGCGGGCCGGACGGACCCCGCGCAGATCACCGAGCGGGACGCCGAGGACTACGTGCTGGTGCTGCGCACGGGATCGGACGGGCGTGCCGTGCTGTCGCCGTCCTCCGCCGCGCGCAGCGTCGTGGCGCTGCGCGGCTGGCACCGGTTCCTCGCGCTCGACGGGCTGGCCCCGACGGACGCGGCCGCGGACGTGCGCCCGCCCGCCCAGCCGCGGCGCCTGCCCAAGGCGATCTCCGTGGAGGACGTGGGCCGTCTCATCGACGCCGCCGGCGTCGGGGACGGGCCGGTGCCGCTGCGCGACCGCGCGCTGCTGGAGCTCGTCTACTCCACGGGTGCGCGGATCTCCGAGGCGGTGGGCCTCGACGTCGACGACCTCGACCTGGCCCCCGACCGCGCCGCGGTGCGGCTGCTCGGCAAGGGCGGCAAGGAGCGCGTCGTGCCGGTGGGGTCGTTCGCGGCCCGTGCGGTCGAGGCGTACCTGGTGCGCGGGCGACCGGTGCTCGCGTCCTCCGGGCGCGGCAACGCCGCCGCCTTCCTCAACACGCGCGGCGCCCGGCTCAGCCGCCAGTCGGCCTGGGCGGTGCTGCGCACCGCGGCGGAGCGCGCCGGGCTGGACGCGGCGCACCTGTCGCCGCACACGCTGCGGCACTCCTTCGCGACGCACCTGCTGGCCGGTGGCGCCGACGTCCGCGTCGTGCAGGAGCTGCTCGGGCACGCGTCGGTCACCACGACGCAGATCTACACGATGGTGACGCCGGACACGATGCGCGAGGTCTACGCGGCGAGCCACCCGCGGGCCCGGTGATGCGGATCGCGCGGCGCACGGTCTGTCGCACCGGGTGCGGGGCCGCGGCTCGGGTAGGTTGTGCGCGAGGTGGGCCCGGACGGGCGACGGGGAGCAGATGGTGAGCATGAGCCAGGAGACGACCGAGCAGCAGCTCGACGCGGTGGGACGCCCGCTGCCCCTGTTCGCGGTGCCCGCGCCGCTGACGTCGCACGGGCCGGCGCGCGTGATCGCGATGTGCAACCAGAAGGGCGGCGTCGGCAAGACGACGACCACCATCAACCTGGCCGCGGCCCTGGCCGAGTACGGCCGGCGCGTGCTCATCGTGGACTTCGACCCGCAGGGGGCGGCCTCGGTCGGCCTGGGGATCAGCCCGCACGAGCTGGACCGCACGGTCTACAACCTGCTGATGGAGCGGGACGCGGACGTCCACGACGTCCTGCGCCACACCGCGGTGCCGGGCCTGGACCTGCTGCCGGCGAACATCGACCTGTCCGCGGCCGAGGTGCAGCTCGTCGGCGAGGTCGCCCGCGAGTCGGTGCTCTCCCGCGTGCTGCGGCCCGTCCTGGACGACTACGACGTCGTGTTCATCGACTGCCAGCCGTCCCTGGGCCTGCTGACGGTCAACGCCCTGACGGCCGCGCACGGCGTCCTCATCCCGCTGGAGTGCGAGTTCTTCGCCCTGCGCGGCGTGGCCCTGCTGATCGAGACCATCGAGAAGGTCCGCGACCGCCTGAACCCGCGCCTCGAGGTCGACGGGATCCTCGCCACGATGTACGACTCGCGGACCCTGCACGCCCGTGAGGTCGTCACGCGCGTGCGTGAGGCGTTCGGCGACACGCTGCTGCACACCGTGATCGGGCGCACGGTGAAGTTCCCGGACGCCACGGTCGCCGCGGAGCCCATCACCCAGTACGCCCCGACGCACGCGGGTGCCGAGGCCTACCGCCAGCTCGCACGCGAGCTCGTGGCGCGTGGCGACGCCGCCTGACGGCACGCCCGCCACGCTCGACCCGACGCGCGCGCCCGTCGACGGGCCGGGCGCGGGCGCACCGTCCGGGTCCTCGGGCTTCGAGGTCCACCTCGACGTCTTCAGCGGACCGTTCGACCTGCTGCTCGGGCTGATCGCCAAGCACAAGCTCGACATCACCGAGATCGCGCTGGCCAGCGTGACCGACGAGTTCATCGCGTACATCCGCGCGGCCGAGCGTGCTGCGGCCGAGGGCGGCAAGGACTGGGACCTGTCGCAGGCCAGCGAGTTCCTGCTGGTCGCGGCCACCCTGCTGGACCTCAAGGCAGCACGGCTGCTGCCGTCCGCGCAGGTGGAGGACGCGGAGGACCTCGAGCTGCTCGAGGCCCGCGACCTGCTGTTCGCGCGCCTGCTGCAGTACCGGGCGTACAAGGTGGTCGCGGCCGACCTGGGCGCCCACCTCGAGGCCGGGGCGCGGCGCTACCCGCGGGACGTCCAGCTGGAGCCGCACCTGGCCGCGCTGCTGCCCGAGCTGGTGTGGCAGCTGGGGCCCGAGCAGCTCGCGGTCCTGGCCGCCAAGGCGCTGACACCCAAGCCGCCCCCGCCGGGCGTCGACATCAGCCACCTGCACGCCCCCATGGTCAGCGTGCGCGAGCAGGCGGCGGTCCTGGTCGACCGCCTGCGGCGTGACGGCGCCACCACGTTCCGCAGCCTGACGGAGGACGCGGCCGAGCCCGTGGTGGTCGTCGTGCGGTTCCTGGCGCTGCTGGAGCTGTTCCGGCAGGGCGTGGTCGGGTTCGACCAGGTCGTGCCCCTGGGCGAGCTCACGGTGCGGTGGACGGGCAGCGACGACGGTGACGTGACCGTGTCGGACGACTTCGACCGCGACGACGAGGGCACCGCGCCGGTCGTGGACGCCGCGGTGCACGAGGAGGCTGGACCATGAGCGAGCAGGACGCACCGGGCGCGACGCCCGGCGCCGTGCACGGACCCGCGGACGACGCGCCGGGCGACGCAGCGCACGTCGCCGCCGCACCGCCGGTCGGTGAGGACGCCGGGCCCGACGAGCTCGCGTTCGACGTGGCGACGCTGCCCGGCGGGGCGCTGTCCGCCCTCGAGGCCGTCCTCATGGTCGCCGACGAGCCCGTCCCCGCCGTCCGGCTGGCCACGGCGCTCGCGCTGCCGACCGAGGAGGTCGAGCACCTCCTGGCGCTCCTCGCGGCCGAGTACCGCGGCGAGGGCGGGGGCCGCCCGCGCGGGTTCGAGCTGCGGCGTGCCGGCGAGGGCTGGCGCATCTACTCCGCCGGCGCCTACGGCGACGTCGTCGCACGGTTCGTCGTCGACGGCCAGACCCAGCGCCTCACGCAGGCCGCGCTCGAGACGCTCGCCGTCGTCGCGTACCGCCAGCCGGTCAGCCGCGGTCAGGTCTCCGCGGTGCGCGGTGTGAACGTCGACGGTGTGATGCGCACCCTGTCGACCCGCGGTCTGGTCGCGGAGGTCGGGCTGGACGCGACCACTGGTGCCGTCCTGTACGGGACCACGGGATACTTCTTGGAGCGGATGGGCCTGTCGAGCCTCGACGAGCTGCCCCCGCTGGCGCCCTACCTGCCGGACATCGAGTCCCTGGAGGGCATCGACACGAACGACGGACGAGAGGACGCACGATGAGCGGCACGGGAGCGCGTGGCCACCGAGGTGGCGGGCGCGCGGCAGGTGCGGGTCGCACAGGAGGCGGGAGCGGTGGGCGCCGCGGCAGCGGCGCCCGTGCGGGCGACGGTCGCGGCGCAGGACGTCCGGCGCGGCGCCCCGCGCAGGTCGCGGAGCCGATCGACGTGCACGACCCGGACGGTGTCCGGCTGCAGAAGGTGCTCGCGTCGGCCGGGATGGGCTCGCGGCGCGCCTGCGAGGAGCTGATCGCGGCAGGTCGGGTCACGGTCGACGGGCAGGTCGTCACCGAGCTCGGTGTGCGGGTCGACCCGCTGACCGCGGTCATCCACCTCGACGGGATGCGCGTGCAGCTCGACTCGTCGCTCATCACGATCGCGCTGAACAAGCCGGCCGGCGTGGTCTCGACGATGCACGACCCCGAGGGTCGCCCGTCCCTGATGCAGTACGTCGCCAACCGCGAGGAGCGGCTCTTCCACGTCGGGCGCCTGGACGCCGACTCCGAGGGCCTGCTGCTGCTCACCAACGACGGCGACCTGGCCAACCGGCTGTCGCACCCGTCCCACGGCGTGCCCAAGACGTACCTCGTCGAGGTGCAGGGCCGCGTGCGCGAGGCGCTGGCCAAGCAGCTGAAGGCGGGCGTCGAGCTCGAGGACGGCGTCGTCACCGTCGACGAGTTCAAGATCGTGCAGGTCGCCAGCCACGCGAGCCTCGTCGAGGTCGTGCTGCACGAGGGCCGCAACCGCGTCGTGCGGCGCCTGTTCGACGAGGTCGGGCACCCCGTCGACCGGCTCGTGCGCACCCGCATCGGTCCCATCCGGCTCGGGGACCTGCGCCCCGGGCGCACCCGCGTGCTCTCGAAGACGGAGGTCGGCTCGCTCATGACGGCGGTGGGCATGTGAGCGTCGCGACCGTCGGCCCGGTGCGGGTGGTCGGCACCGGGCTGCTCGGCGCGTCGGTGGGCCTGGCGCTGACCCAGCACGGTGTGCACGTGCAGCTGGAGGACCCGTCGCGCACGGCGCTGGCGCTCGCGCGCGACGTCGGCGCCGGCAGCCCCGTGGACGCCGCCTCACCGGCCCCGGCGCTGGTCGTGGTGGCCGCACCGCCCGACGTCACGGCCGACGCCGTGGCGGCCGCGCTCGCGGACCACCCCGAGGCGGTCGTCACCGACGTGGCCAGCGTCAAGGGCTACGTGCTGGCCGAGCTGCGCGCCGCCGGAGCGGACCTGACCCGCTACGTCGGCTCGCACCCGATGGCGGGCCGGGAGCGGTCCGGCCCGTCGGCCGCGGTACCTGGCCTGTTCGTGGGGCGGCCGTGGGTCATCACCGACTCGGGCAGCTCCCGCGAGGACGCCGTGCTCGCGGTGCGCCACCTCGCCGTGGACCTGGGCGCGGTGCCGGTGGTGATGGACGCGGACGAGCACGACGCCGCGGTCGCCGTGGTGTCGCACGTGCCGCAGCTGGCCTCGTCGCTCGTCGCGGCGCGCCTGCGCGGTGCCGACGACGCCGCGCTCGGGCTCGCGGGCCAGGGGCTGCGCGACGTGACGCGCCTGGCCGCGTCCGACCCGGCGCTGTGGACGTCGATCCTCGCCGCGAACGCCGAGGCGGTGCGCGACGTGCTCGTGGCGCTGCGCGAGGACCTCGACGTGGTCGTCGGTGCGCTCGACCTCGCGGCCGCCGCGACGGGGCCCGAGGACGTCGAGCTCGGCGCGCTGGCCACGATCGCCCGGACCATCGCCGACGGGGGAGCGGGCGCGGCCCGGATCCCCGGCAAGCACGGCGGCGCGCACAAGCGGTACGCCGTGGTCACGGTGCTGGTGCCGGACCGGCCGGGCGAGCTGGCCCGGCTGCTCGGCGACGTCGGTGCTGCCGGCGTGAACCTGGAGGACCTGCAGCTCGAGCACGCGGCAGGCAGGCCGGTCGGCATGGCGTCGATCTCGGTGCTGCCCGGACGTGCCGAGCACCTGGAGACCGAGCTGACCGCTCGGGGTTGGAGGCTGGTGAGTTGAGCACCGTCGTCGCGGTGGACGGACCGTCGGGGTCCGGCAAGTCGAGCGTGTCGCGCGAGGTCGCGCGGCGGCTCGGCCTGGCGTACCTGGACACGGGAGCGATGTACCGCGCGGCGACGTGGTGGTGCCTGGAGCAGGGGGTGCCGCTCACCGACGGTGCCGCGGTCACCGCCGCCGTGCGCGACCTGCCGCTGGTCATGGGCGTCGACCCGGCCCGGCCCACGGTCACGGTGGCCGGCCACGACGTCGGTGCCGCGATCCGCACCACCGAGATCTCCTCGCGGGTCAGCGCGGTGGCCACCAACCTCGACGCCCGCGCCGAGCTGGGCCGGCGCCAGCGTGAGCTGATCGACGCCGAGCGCACCGGCGGTTGGTCCGCCGGGCGCGGTGTCGTCGCCGAGGGCCGCGACATCACGACGGTCGTGGCGCCCGACGCCGACGTGCGCGTGCTGCTGACCGCCGACGAGGCCGCGCGCCTGGCCCGGCGGGCCCGCGAGGTGCACGGCACCGACGACGCCGCCGCGCTCGCGGCGACGCACGACCAGGTGGTGCGCCGTGACGCCCAGGACTCGACGGTCGTCGAGTTCCAGGTCGCGGCGGACGGCGTGGTGACGGTCGACTCCTCGGAGCTCGACCTGGAGCAGACGGTCGACGCCGTGCTCGACGTCGTCCGGCGGGCGACGACCCCGCAGGCATGAGCGGCGGGACGCCCGCCGCGAGCGGGCCGCACGTGCCGTCCCCGGCGGGCCCCGCGTGGGCGCGCTGGGTCGGCCGCTTCCTGGCTCGCGTCGTGTGGGACACGCACGTCACGGGTGCCGAGCGGGTGCCGCGCACCGGCCCGGTCGTGCTCGCGGCGAACCACATCACCCTGCTGGACGGCCCGCTGCTCATCGGTGTCGCACCCCGGCCGCTGCACATCCTGGTGAAGACCGAGCTGTTCCGCGGGCCGGTCGGCCTCGTGCTCCGCGCGGCGGGGCAGATCCCCGTGGACCGGCACGCGGGACGCCCGGCGCTGCAGTCCGCCCTCGGCGTGCTGCGCCGCGGTGGCGCCGTCGGGATCTTCCCCGAGGGCACGCGCGGACGCGGCACGGTCGAGCAGGTGCGGGCGGGTGCGGCGTGGCTCGCCGTCCACGGCGGTGCGCCCGTCGTCCCCGTGGCGATCCTCGGCACCCGTCGCACGGGGGAGTCGACGCACGGCCTGCCCGGGTTGCGCCGCGACCTGGTGGTCGAGTTCGGTGACCCGATCGGGGTCGGCGGTGCGGGGTTGTCGCGCCGCGAGGCGATCGACCACGCCGCGGCGTCGATCCGTGACGCGATGAGCGCCCTCCTCGCCTCCGCGCAGGCGCGCACGGGTGTCGAGCTGCCCGCCGACGACCCCCGCTCGACCGGCTGACGCCGTCCGCCGCCGGCGACCGGCGGGGATCACGCGCGGTGGTGGCCCGACCGGGCGCTGCGGCAGGGGACAATGGACGCATGGAGCAGCCCGACCCCACGACGACGAGCACCCCCGACGACCGCGGCGACCTCGTCGAGCCCACCGCGCCGCTGATCGAGGACGCCGCGGACGACGGTGACGACGAGGCGGCCCGCGAGCGGGCCCTGCGTGCCGGCCTCGCCGAGTACGAGCTCGGTGACGAGGACCTGGCGCTCCTCGAGGGCGAGGGGCTGGACGGCGACGCGCTCGAGATCGAGACGACGCTGCCCGTGCTGGCCGTCGTCGGACGCCCGAACGTCGGCAAGTCCACTCTCGTCAACCGCATCCTCGGGCGCCGCGAGGCGGTCGTGGAGGACAACCCCGGGGTGACGCGCGACCGCGTGAGCTACCCGGCGGAGTGGTCCGGGCGTCGGTTCACGCTCGTGGACACCGGCGGCTGGGAGGTCGACGTCGCAGGCATCGACAAGCGCGTGGCGCAGCAGGCGGAGGTCGCGATCGACCTCGCCGACGCCGTGCTCTTCGTGGTCGACGCGACCGTGGGCTCCACCGACACCGACGAGCAGGTCGTGCGCCTGCTGCGGCGCTCCGGCAAGCCGGTCGTGCTGGTCGCCAACAAGGTCGACGGCCCGGCCGTCGAGGCGGACGCGGCCGCGCTGTGGTCGCTGGGCCTCGGGCAGCCGCACCCCATCTCCGCGCTGCACGGGCGCGGCACCGGCGACCTGCTGGACGCGGCCATGAAGGCCCTGCCCACGGTCTCCGCGCACGCCGTGCCGCTGCCGGACGGCCCGCGGCGCGTGGCGCTGGTCGGGCGGCCCAACGTCGGCAAGTCCTCGCTGCTGAACAAGGTCGTCGGGTCCGAGCGCGTGGTCGTCGACCCGACCGCCGGGACCACCCGCGACCCGGTCGACGAGCTCGTCGCGCTGGGCGGCAAGCCGTGGGTGTTCGTCGACACCGCCGGCATCCGCCGCCGCGTGCACCAGACGTCCGGTGCCGACTTCTACGCGTCCCTGCGCACGCAGGCCGCGATCGAGAAGGCCGAGGTCGCGGTCGTCCTGGTCGACGCGTCGCAGGCCATGACCGAGCAGGACATCCGCATCGTCCAGCAGGTCATCGACGCGGGCCGTGCGCTGGTCATCGCGTACAACAAGTGGGACCTCATGGACGAGGACCGTCGCCCCTACCTGGAGCGCGAGATCGAGCAGCAGCTCGTCCAGGTGCAGTGGGCGCCGCGCGTCAACGTGTCCGCCAAGACCGGCTGGCACACCGACCGCCTCGTGCCGGCCCTGGAGCGGTCGCTGGAGTCGTGGGACACCCGCATCTCGACCGGGCGCCTCAACGCGTTCCTGGGCGAGCTGGTCTCCGCGCACCCGCACCCGCTGCGCGGCGGCAAGCAGCCGCGCATCCTGTTCGCCACCCAGGCCTCGACCCGGCCGCCGCGGTTCGTCATCTTCGCCAGCGGGTTCCTCGAGCCGACGTACCGCCGCTTCATCGAGCGTCGCCTGCGCGAGACCTTCGGCTTCGAGGGCACGCCGATCTCGATCTCGGTGCGCGTGCGCGAGAAGCGCAAGCGGTGACCCTGCGGTGAGCGCCCGGCCGGCCGACGGCCGCACCGGCACGGCGACGCACGTGCTGCTGCGGCTCGGCCTGCCGCGCGACCCCCGCGCGACCCGGCACCTGGGGACGTTCCTCGTGGCCACGGCCGCCACGGTGCTGGCGACGCGCGCCCTCCTCGCTGCGACGGGTTACCCGCAGCTCGGTGGAGACGGCCTGCACATCGCCCACGTGCTGTGGGGCGGTCTGCTGATGGCGGTCGCCTTCCTCATGCTGCTGTCGTTCGCGGGTCCGGTGCTGCGCCCGCTCGGCGCGCTCGTCGGCGGCATCGGGTTCGGGCTGTTCGTCGACGAGGTCGGCAAGTTCGTCACCTCGGACAACGACTACTTCTACGAGCCGACGGCGGCGATCATCTACGCCACCGTCGTGGGCCTGGGACTCGTGGCCGAGGCGCTGCACGGGCGACGCCCGCCGGACCCGCGCGAGGCCCTGGCCGGAGCGGTGGACGAGGC
>JAEWEJ010000230.1 GCA_023389455.1 Actinomycetes bacterium
CGGCGACCGTGGACGCGCTCGTCGAGGCGGCCCGCGCGGACGGCGTGGAGCTGGGCGGCGGCGGGTGGCGCAGCCCCGAGCAGCAGATCGCGCTGCGCCGCGCGCACTGCGGCCCGACCGACGCCGACGTCTACGACAAGCCGGCCTCGGCGTGCTCGCCGAACACGGCGCGCCCGGGCTCCTCGCGCCACGAGCGCGGGCTGGCGATCGACTTCACGAGCGGCGGCCGGTCCCTCGCGTACGGCTCCGCCGGCTACGCGTGGCTCGTCGAGCACGCACCGGCCTACGGCTTCGAGAACCTGCGCGGGGAGCCCTGGCACTGGAGCGTCGACGGGTCGTGAGCCCTCTACGCTGGACGGCGTGACCCCGAGCCCCACCGCCCCGGCCGCGTCCCTGACCGCGGTGAGCCAGGACTACCTCAAGGTCATCTGGGGTGCCCAGGAGTGGTCGGACGCGCCGGTCACCACCAAGCTCATCGCGGGGCGGCTCGGCGTGGGCGCGTCCACCGTCTCGGAGACGGTGAAGCGGCTCGCGGACGCCGGCCTGGTGTCGCACCGCCCGTACGGTGCCGTCGAGCTCACCGAGGCGGGCCGCGCGCACGCGCTGGCGATGGTCCGTCGGCACCGGCTGATCGAGACGTACCTCGTCGAGCGCCTGGGCTACGGCTGGGACGAGGTGCACGACGAGGCCGAGGTGCTGGAGCACGCGGTGAGCGACACGTTCGTCGAACGTGTCGCGCAGGTGCTCGGCCACCCCGACCGTGACCCGCACGGCGACCCGATCCCGGGGCCGGACGGCACCGTCCACCTGCCCGACGCCCGGGTGATGTGGGAGCTCGAGCCGGGCGCGTACCGGGTCGCCCGGATCTCGGACGCCGACCCCGAGCTCCTGCGCTACCTGGAGGGCGTGGGGCTCGTGCTCGACGCGGCGGTGCAGCTCGACGAGCGCCGCGCGGTGACTGGCGTCGTCAGCGTGCTCGTCGACGGACGGCCCGACCGGGTCGAGCTGGGGGAGGTCGCCGCCTCGGCCATCTGGCTCGCGGCGGCCGGCTGACGTACCGGCCCCCGGGCGTCGGTACGATTCTCCGGTGAGCGACCAGTCCCCGACCCCGGCCCCCGACGACGTCCCGTTCCGCTACACCGCCGCCCTCGCGCAGGAGATCGAGCTGCGCTGGCAGGACGAGTGGGAGAAGCGCGGCACGTTCTTCACCCCCAACCCGGTGGGCGCGCTCACGGACGGCCGCGGCCGGCACGCGGACCCGGCCGCGCGCCCCTTCTTCGTGATGGACATGTTCCCGTACCCGTCGGGCGCCGGGCTGCACGTCGGCCACCCGCTGGGGTACATCGCCACCGACGTCGTGGGCCGGTTCCGGCGCATGTGCGGGGACAACGTCCTGCACGCGCTGGCGTTCGACGCGTTCGGGCTGCCCGCCGAGCAGTTCGCGGTGCAGACGGGCCAGCACCCGCGCACCACGACCGAGGCGAACATCGCGATCATGCAGCGCCAGCTGCGCCGCCTGGGCCTGGCGCACGACCCGCGCCGGTCGTTCGCGACCATCGACCCGGACTACGTCCGGTGGACGCAGTGGATCTTCCTGCAGATCTTCGAGTCCTGGTACGACGAGGACGCGCCGCGGCCCGACGGCGGCACGGGCCGGGCGCGCCCGGTGTCCGAGCTCGTCGAGGAGTACGCGGCAGGGACGCGCGCGCTGCCGACGGACGTCGAGGGTGTCGCCGAGGGGGCGACCTGGGCGGACCTGGACGAGGCGACGCGCCGTCGCGTCGTCGACAGCCGGCGCCTGGCGTACCTGTCCGAGACGCCCGTGAACTGGGCTCCCGGGCTGGGCACCGTGCTGGCGAACGAGGAGGTCACGGCCGACGGCCGCTCGGAGCGCGGCAACATGCCGGTGTTCCAGCGCAGCCTGCGCCAGTGGAACATGCGGATCACGGCGTACGCCGACCGCCTGACGGACGACCTGGACCGCATCGACTGGCCCGAGAAGGTCAAGGCCATGCAGCGGCACTGGATCGGCCGCTCGACGGGCGCGCGCGTGCGGTTCGCGGTGCAGGGCGGCGAGCAGGTCGAGGTCTTCACCACGCGGCCCGACACGCTGTTCGGCGCCACGTTCCTCGTCGTCTCGCCCGAGCACCCGCTGCTCGACGAGGTGCCGCAGGCCTGGCCCGACGGCACGGCGGACACCTGGACCGGCGGGCACGCCTCGCCGGTGGACGCCGTGGCGGACTACCGCCGGCAGGCCGCCGCCAAGACCGCGGTGGAGCGCCAGCAGGACGCGGGCCGCAAGACCGGCGTCTTCACCGGCCACCTCGCGGCCAACCCGGTGAACGGCGAGCTGCTGCCGGTGTTCACCGCCGACTACGTGCTCATGGGCTACGGCACGGGCGCGATCATGGCCGTGCCCGGCGGCGACGAGCGCGACTTCCAGTTCGCCGAGGCCTTCGGGCTGCCGGTCGTCTACACGGTCGACGCGCCCGAGGGCACCCCGCCGGGCGCCCGCACCGGTGACGGTGCGGTCATCAACTCGTCCAACGACGAGATCAGCCTGGACGGCCTGCCCGTCGCCGAGGCCAAGGACCGTATCGTCGACTGGCTCGCGGCCCGCGGTGCGGGGGAGCGGACCGTCACCTACCGCCTGCGCGACTGGCTGTTCAGCCGCCAGCGCTACTGGGGCGAGCCCTTCCCGATCGTCTACGACGAGCACGACCACCCGATCGCCCTGCCGGACTCGGCGCTGCCCGTCGAGCTGCCCGAGGTGCCGGACTTCTCGCCGCGCACCTACGCCCCGGACGACGCGGACTCGGAGCCGGAGCCGCCGCTGGGCCGCAACACGGACTGGCTGTACGTCGAGCTCGACCTGGGCGACGGGCCCAAGCGCTACCGTCGCGACGCCAACACCATGCCCAACTGGGCGGGTTCGTGCTGGTACTACCTGCGTTACCTGGACCCGCACTCCGACGGGGTGCTGGTCGACCCGGCGCTCGAGGAGTACTGGATGGGCCCGGGCCACGGCGAGCAGCCGGCCGGCTCCACCGGGGGCGTCGACCTGTACGTCGGCGGCGTCGAGCACGCCGTCCTGCACCTGCTGTACGCGCGGTTCTGGCACAAGGTCCTGCACGACCTGGGGCACGTGCGCAGCTCGGAGCCCTTCCACAAGCTCTTCAACCAGGGCTACATCCAGGGGTACGCCTACACGGACGAGCGGGGCGTGTACGTGCCGGCCGCCGAGGTCGTGGAGGACGAGTCGTCGCCCACCGGCTTCACGTGGGACGGGCAGCCCGTCAACCGCGAGTACGGCAAGATCGGCAAGTCGCTGAAGAACGCCGTGTCGCCCGACGAGATGTACGAGGCGTACGGCGCGGACACGCTGCGCGTCTACGAGATGTCGATGGGACCGCTGGACCTGTCGAGGCCCTGGGAGACGCGGGCCGTCGTCGGGGCGCAGCGGTTCCTGCAGCGGCTGTGGCGCAACGTCGTCGACGAGACCACGGGCGAGCTCGTGGTGTCCGACGAGGAGCCCTCGGTGGAGACGCTGCGCCTGCTGCACCGCACGATCGCCGACGTGCGCGCGGACATGGAGGGCATGCGGATCAACACCGCGATCGCCAAGCTCATCGTCCTCAACAACCACCTGACGACGCTCGAGCGCAGCCCGCGAGCGGTGGTCGAGGCGCTCGTCGTCATGGCCGCCCCCGTCGCCCCGCACATCACCGAGGAGCTGTGGGCGCGGCTCGGTCACGACGAGTCCGTCGTGCACGCCACGTTCCCGCAGGCGGACCCGCGGTACCTCGTCGAGGACACCGTGACCTGCGTGTTCCAGGTGCAGGGCAAGGTGCGCGGTCGCGCCGAGGTCGCGCCGTCCGTCGGTGACGACGAGCTGCGCGAGCTCGCGCTGGCGGACGCCGGCGTGCAGCGGGCCCTGGCGGGACGTGACGTGCGGACCGTGATCGTGCGTGCGCCCCGGCTCGTCAACGTGGTGCCCGCCTGAGCCCGGCGACGGGGGCGCACCCCCCGCGGGTGGCGGTCGTCACCGACTCGACCGCCGCCCTGCCTCCCGGCCTCGCGCAGGCCGTGGGGCTGCAGGTCGTGCCGCTCGACGTGAGCATCGACGGCGCGCGGTACGCGGAGGGTGTCGACGTCACCCCCGAGCAGCTGCTGCACGCGCTCGCCCGGGGGGCCAAGGTCACCACGTCGCAGCCGCCCCCGTCCGCGTTCGCGGCCGCGTACGAGCGTGCCGCGGCCGCAGGTGCCCACGAGATCGTGTCCGTGCACCTGTCGGGGGAGATGTCGGGGACCGTGCGCTCGGCGCGCACGGCGGCGACCGTCAGCCCGGTCCCGGTGCGCGTGGTCGACACGCGCACGGCGGCTCTGGGGCTCGGGTTCGCGGCGCTGGCCGCCGCACGTGCCGCGGGGACGCCGGCAGGCGCCCCCGGAGCAGGTGCGGGTGAGGACGGCTTCGGTGACACCGTGCGGCGCTGGGTGGTGCGCGCCGTGCAGCGCGGCACCCCGGTGCCGACGTGGCCGGACGCGGAGCACGTCGCCCACGTCGCGGCGGCGACCGCGGCGAGCAGCCGCGTCTGGTTCCTCGTGGACTCCCTCGAGCACCTGCGTCGCGGGGGCCGGCTCGGCACCGCGGCCGCGGCGCTCGGGACCGTCCTCGGGCTCCGCCCGCTGCTCACCGTCCAGGACGGCCGGCTCGTCGTGAGCGAGAAGGTCCGCACCCGGCGGGCCGCACGCGAACGGCTCGAGCAGGTCGCGCTCGCGGAGCTGGCGGAGCGACCGGGCGCCCGGGTCGCCGTGCACCACGTCGGGCCGTCCGAGGGCGCGGACGAGCTGGCCGAGCGGCTCGCGGCGGCCACGGGCGTCCCGGCTCAGGACGTCCTCGTCGCTGACGCGGGTGCCGTGCTCGCCGCGCACGTGGGGCCCGGTCTGCTGGCCGTCGTGGTCGCGGACGCCTGGCAGGACACCGACGCCGGCGACGCGCCACCCTCCTGACCCGCCCGCAGCGGCCTGACCCGCCCACAGCGGCCCGGGTGACGCCCGGGGTCCACCGCCGTCCGCCGTCGTCACCGCAGCGGCGCGTCACCCCCTAGCGTCACGCCGGTGCTGCCCCACGAC
>JAEWEJ010000231.1 GCA_023389455.1 Actinomycetes bacterium
GTCGCTGACCGGGCCGCCGCCGCGCCGCGCGTCAGGCCGTGGCGGGCGCCGGCACGGGCGTCCACCGGCAGTCGTCCGCGGCCGACCGCTCGACCGCGTCGAGCACCCGCTGCACCTGCAGCCCGTCCGCGAAGGTCGGCGCCGGGTGCGTCCCCGCCGCGATGCCCTCGACGAGGTCGACGACCTGGTGCGTGAACGCGTGCTCGTAGCCCAGGCCGTGACCGGTGGGCCACCAGCTGCCCGTGTACGGGTGCTCGGGCTCGGTGACGTACACGCGCCGGAACCCCTGCAGGCCGGCCGGGTCGTGCGCGTCGTAGACGTGCAGCACGTTCATGTCCTCGAAGTCGAACGCGAGCGAGCCCTCGGTGCCGTTGATCTCGACGCGGATCGCGTTGCGGCGTCCCAGGGCGAAGCGGGTCGCCTCGAACAGCGCGAGCCCGCCGCCGGACAGGCGTGAGGTGAACACCGCCGCGTCGTCGACCGTGACCGGACCGGTCGCGCCGCCGGCGTCGCCGACGCCCGACAGGCCGCCGAACTGCGCCGCGACGGGCCGCTCCTCGACGAACGTCGCGAGCTGCGCCGAGACGCCCGTGAGGTGCTCGCCGGTGATGTGCTGCACGAGGTCGATGACGTGCGCACCGATGTCCCCGAGCGACCCCGACCCGGCCGTGGCCTTGTCCAGCCGCCACGACAGCGGCGTCGCGGGGTCCGAGAGCCAGTCCTGCAGGTACAGCCCGCGGGCGTGCCGCACGGTCCCGATGCGCCCCTCGGCGACCAGCCGGCGTGCCAGCGCGATCGCCGGGACCCGCCGGTAGGAGTACCCGACCATCGCGACCTGGCCCGGCGCGGCCGCGGCGGCGGCGGCGGCCATCGCCTCCGCCTCCGCCACCGTGTTGGCCAGCGGCTTCTCGCACAGCACGTGCTTGCCGGCCTGCAGCGCCGCGATCGCGATCTCCGCGTGCGTGTCGCCCGGCGTGCAGATGTCGACCAGGTCCACGTCGTCACGGCCGAGCAGCTCGCGCCAGTCGGTGGTGGACGAGCGCCAGCCGAGCCGCTCGGCGGCCGCCGCGGTGCGCTGCGGGTCGCGCCCGGCGACGACCGTGAGCTCCGGGCGCAGCGGCAGGTCGAAGAACCGGGGCGCGGTCTGCCAGGCGTGCGAGTGGGCCAGGCCCATGAACGCGTGGCCGACCATGCCGACGCCGAGGCGGCCGGCGCTCACGAGGCCGCTCCGGTGGCGGGGGTACGGGTCATGTCGAGGCTCCCGGGGGTGGTCAGGTCTGCGAGCGGGACGAGGGGCGGGATCACGCAGGTGCTGGTGACGGGCAGGCGCGTGCCCGTGTCGGCGGCACGCAGCACCGTCTGCATGGTGTCGAGCACGTGCAGCGCGACGTCCGCCGACGCTCGTGTGGTGCGCCGGTCGGCGCTGCGGGCGGCGTCGACCAGGCCGGCGCCCCGTCCGGCGTTCGCGTACCCGGCCGACGGCGGCACCGTGCGCCACTCGTCGCCGCGTGCGTGCACCTGCACGTCACCGGCGAACCGGTTGGGGTCGGGCACCAGCAACGACCCCTCCTCGCCGTGCACCTCGATCGGGCGGGCGAGGGACGCCGGGGCGTCGAAGCTCATGACGAGCGTGGTGACGGCTCCCGACGCGTGCTCGACGAGCGCGGTCACGTGGGTCGCGACGTCCACGGGCACCTGCTCGCCCGCGCGCGGCCCCTGCCCGATCGTGCGGTGGGTGCGGGGCCGGGTCGCCACGCCCTGCACCGCGGTGACCGGGCCGAGCAGGTGCACGAGCGTCGTCAGGTAGTACGGGCCCATGTCGAGCAGCGGCCCGCCGCCGGGTGCGTAGTAGAAGTCCGGCTGCGGGTGCCACGCCTCGTGACCGCCGCAGGCCATGGTGGCCGTGGCGGCGACGGGGCGGCCGACGGCACCGGACTCGACCACGCGGCGGGCCGTCTGCACCCCGGTGCCGAGCACGGTGTCGGGCGCCCCACCCAGGGCGACGCCGGCGGACGCGGCCGCGTCGAGCACCCGCTGCGCCTCCTCGACCGTCGCGCAGAACGGCTTCTCGTTGTACACGGACCGCCCGTGCGCGATCGCGGCCAGCGCGACCTCCTCGTGCGCGGCGGGCGTCGTGAGGTCCAGCACCCACTCGACCTCGTCGTGCGCGAGCAGGTCCGGCAGGTCGAGCGCGCGGACCCCGTGGCGCTCGGCGACCGCGTCCGCGCGGCCGCGGTCCAGGTCCGCGACGGCGACGACCTCCAGCTCGGCGGTGGTCGCGGCCGTCGTCAGGTAGGCGTTCGAGATGACGCCGCAGCCGATGACGCCGACCCTCAGCGGCTCGCCCACACCATGCTCCTCTCGATCATCGTGCGGACGCTCGGGTGCTCGAGCACGTCGAGGCTGTGGCCGGGCGTGACGACGCAGATGCGGCCCTCGCCCCACTGCCGCGTCCAGACGGCCGGGCAGGTGATCGTGCGGTGCCACGGGTGCCAGGGCGGCGCGGGGTGCGTCGTGGTGGCCAGGACGTCGTTGAGGTCGTCGGTGAGCACCCAGTACTGCTCGGTGGTCAGCTCGAACGACCCGATCCCCGCGGTGACCGGGTGGTCCGCGGCGGCCGGGAGCATGTCGACCGTGTAGGGCAGGTAGTTGTCCGACTGGTCGCCGTGGCACTCGTCGGGGTGCTTGGACGGGTGGGTGGCGAACTGCCCGCCGATCAGCTGCAGGTAGTCGGAGCTGGCGCGGAACGAGTCGGCGATGCCGCCGTGCCAGCCGACCAGGCCGGTGCCGGCCGCGACGGCCGTGCGCAGCCCGGCGACGGCCGCGCCGGACGCCTCGCCCATCGTGTAGCACTGCACGACCAGGTCGACGTCCGCCATCGCGTCCTCGGCGTAGACCTCGGGGGTGTCGACGACGCGGACCGCGTGGCCCGTCGCCTCGAGGTGGGGGAGGAACATGTCCGTCGCGGCGACGGGCGCGTGCCCGTCCCAGCCGCCCCGGACCACCAGAGCCTGCTTCACGTGGAGCCTTCCGTGGGGATCTCGCGTCGGTGAGAGATCGATCTCTCGCGACGCTACCCGGTGACCGGCGCCATCACCAGGGCGGTCATACGGAGTCGCGCACCGTCAGGGTCGTCGGCAGCAGCACGTGCTGCGGTCCGCTGTCCGGGTCGTGCAGCGCCGCGAGCACCAGCTCGGCCGCGCGCTCCCCGAGCTCGCGCAGGGGCTGGCGCACCGTGGTGAGCGGGGGGTCGCACGTCTGCGCCACCACGGTGTCGTCGAACCCGACCACCGAGACGTCGTCGGGCACCCGGCGCCCGGCCGCCTCCAGCACGCGCAGCGTGCCGAGTGCCATGAGGTCGGAGGCCGCGAACAGGCCGTCCACGTCGGGGTCGAGGCGCAGCACCTCGGTCGCGGCCGCGGCCCCGGAGGACACGGAGAACGCCCCGTGCACCACGGGCCCGGCCGGCACGCCCCAGGCCGCGAGCTCGTCGCGCAGGCCTCGCGTGCGCTCGTCCGCCGGGGCGTAGCCCGCGGGCCCCGCGACGGTGGCGACGCGGCGCCGGCCCGCCTCCAGCAGGGCGCGGGAAGCGAGCCGACCACCGCCGTAGTTGTCGCTGTCCACCGAGGTCAGGGACGCGTCCATCGCCTCGGTGGGCCGCCCGACGAACGCCACGGGGACGGGCAGCTCACCCAGCTCGGCGAACAGCGGCTGGGACTCGCGCTGCAGCACGACGACCGCGGCGTCCACGTGCCCGCCGGCCAGGTAGCGCAGCAGCGGCGTGCGGTCCCGCGCGTCGTCCAGCAGCAGCACCGGCTGCACCGAGCGGGCGAACAGCGCGGCCGTCGCACCCCGCAGCGGCGCACCGACGAACGGACCGCTCGGCCCCTCGAGCTCGCTGCTCGGCGCCACCAGGGCGACCGAGCCGGTCGCCCCGCTGCGCAGCGCACGCGCCGCGGGGTTGGTGCGGTAGTCCAGCGCGTCCGCGGCCACCCGCACCCGGGCCGCCAGCGCGGGGTCCACGGTGGGCACGTCGGCGAGGGCGCGCGAGGCGGTGGCCCGCGAGACGCCGGCCAGGTGCGCGACGTCCACCAGCGTGGGACGCGCGCGCGGACTCATCCGCGCATGCTCCCACGGTGGCCCGTGGCGACGGTGGCGACCACCTCGCGCGTTCCCGCGCCGGTCGCGCCGGCAGGTGCCGTGACCGCCAGCAGCCGCACGCGCAGCGCGTTCGCCCGCGCCGCGAACCCCCGCTGCCGCCGCACGTACTCCGCCTTGCCCTCCGGCGTCTCGATCGCGACCGGCTCCAGCCCGTAGGACGTCACGTCGTACGGGCTGGCCTGCATGTCGGTCGTGCGGATCTCGCGCGCCAGCGCGAAGCAGTCGAGCAGCAGCTCACCGGGCACCAGCGGGCCGAGCTTGAGGGCCCACTTGTACAGGTCCATGTTCGCGTGCAGGCACCCGGGCTGCTCCATCGCCGTCTGCGTCTGACGCGTCGGCGTCAGGGTGTTGCGGCCGACGGCGTCGGGCGTGAAGAACCGGTACGCGTCGACGTGCGTGCAGCGGATGCGGTGGGACTCGACCACCGCGTCCGTCCCCGCCCCGCCCAGGCGCAGCGGCAGGGCGTGGCGGTGCGCGTCGTCGGGCTCGCGGTAGACCATCGCCCACTCGTGCAGGCCGAAGCACCCGGTGGCCGCGGGCCGGGACGCCGTGGCGGCCAGCAGCCCGGCGACGAACCGCACCGTGTCGCCGCGGGCGTCCAGGTAGGCGTCGACGTCGAGGGTGACGGTGCCGTCGTCTGCCGTGCGGTACCAGCGCCAGGACCCCTGCGGCGCGGGGCCGTCCGGGTCCGGCGCCAGCGCGACGCCGGCCCCGGGGTGCCAGCGGCGCAGCTGCGCCGGGGTGGCCGGGTAGTACTCGAACAGGAAGTCCTCGAC
>JAEWEJ010000082.1 GCA_023389455.1 Actinomycetes bacterium
CGGCGGTACCGCGTGCCGGGCCCGGCGCGGGCCTACGCCGCGACGACGGCGCAGGCGATGCTCGGGACGGCGGCGAGCGCGGCCCTGGTCGTCGGGTTCCCCGTGCTGCTCCGGGTGACGACGCCCGCGGAGACCTACGCGCACGCGGGCCCGCTGCTGCTCGCCGTGCAGCTCACCCGCGCCCCGCTGCTCATCCCCCTGAACGCCTACCAGGGCGTGGCGATCACGCACTTCCTGCAGCACCGCGAGCGCGGCGCCCGCCCGCTCCTGCGGGTCGCGGCGGGAGTCCTGGTCGTCGGCGCGGTCGGCGCCGGGGCGGCCGCGCTCGTCGGCCCCTGGCTCATGGCGACGGTCCTGGGGCCGGACTACCGCGTGTCGGGCGCCCTGCTCGCCGGGCTGACCGCGAGCGCCTGCGCGCTCGCGCTGCTGACGCTGACCGGCGCCGCCGTGCTCGCGCTGGGGCGGCACGCGGGCTACGCGGGCGGGTGGCTCGTGGCGACCGTCGTGTCGGCCGTCCTGCTGGTCCTGCCCGGCGACCTGCACCAGCGGGCGGTGCTCAGCCTCGCCGCCGGACCCCTGGTCGGCGTGCTCGTGCACGCGCTGGTGGTGCGGCGGGAGATCGTGCGGGCCCGGTTAGGATGACGGCCATGCCTTCCGCCAGCAGCGCACGCATGCTCGTCATCGTGCCCGCCTGGAACGAGCAGGCGACCGTCGCCGCGGTGGTGGCGGAGCTGCTCGACTCGGTGCCGGGCGCGGACGTCCTCGTCGTCGACGACGGCTCCACCGACAGCACCGCGCAGGTCGCCGCCCGCGCCGGCGCGCAGGTGCTGGAGCTGCCGATCAACCTCGGCGTCGGCGGTGCCATGCGCGCCGGCTACACCTACGCGATGCGCCGCGGCTACGACCTGGCGGTCCAGGTGGACGCCGACGGGCAGCACGACCCGCGGGAGATCCCGCGCCTCGTCGAGACGCTGCGCTCCGAGGGGGCGGACATCGTCATCGGCGCGCGGTTCGCGGGCGTCGGGGACTACACCGCGCGGGGGCCGCGCTGGTGGTCCATGCGGCTGCTGGCCTCGGTGCTCTCGCGGGTGTGCGGCACCCGGCTCACGGACGCGACCTCGGGCTTCAAGCTCAGCAACCGCCGCGCGATCACCCTGTTCGCGGGGAACTACCCGGCGGAGTACCTCGGCGACACCGTGGAGTCCCTCGTCATCGCGGCGCGCTCCGGGCTGGTCGTCCGGCAGGTGGGGGTCGCGATGCGTCCGCGCGCGGGCGGCCGGCCCTCGCACTCGCCGCTGCGTGCGGCGGTGTTCCTGGGCCGCGCGGCGATCGCGCTCGTCATCGCCCTGTCCCGCCCCACCGCCACCGCGCAGCCCGCGCTCGAGATCGAGGCGACCGCATGAGGCTCACGATCATCTCCATCGTGGTCTGCGTCGGCCTCGCCGCCGCGCTCGTCCAGCTGCTGCGCACCCGGCGCATCCGCGAGAAGTACGCCGCGATCTGGATCGTGCTCACCCTGGCCGTCGTGGTCATCGGGGTGTTCCCGGGCCTGGCGTTCTGGCTGTCGGACCTGGTCGGCGTGCAGACCCCCGCCAACCTGCTGTTCGCCCTCGCGTCGCTCGTCCTGCTCGGCGTGTGCATCCAGCTGAGCACCGAGGTGTCGGCGCTCGAGGAGGAGACGCGCACCCTGGCCGAGGAGATCGCCCTGCTGCGCCTGGAGGTGCGCCAGAGCCTCGCCGCGTCGGGTGACGAGGGGCGGCGGTCCGGCCCGGGCCCCCGCGAGGGCCACGCGACGACGCCCGGCGACCCCACGGCATGACGCCGGCGTCCGTCAGCGTCGTCGTCGTCACCTGGAACGGGCTCGCGCTCACCGAGCGCTGCCTGGACTCGCTGGCCGCCCAGCGGACGCCCGGGCGCGAGCACGAGGTCGTCGTGGTCGACAACGGCTCGACCGACGGCACCGTCGAGGCGCTCCGCGACCGCCCGGACGTGCGGGTGGTGGCGCTCGACCGCAACACGGGGTTCGCGGGCGGGGTCAACGCCGGCGTCGCCGCGAGCACGGGTGACGTCGTCGTGCTGCTCAACAACGACGCCACCGCGCGGCCGGGGTTCCTCGAGCACCTGGTGGCGCCGTTCGACGACCCCGCCGCCGCCCGCCTCGGGGCGACGACCGGGCGGGTGCTGCTGCGCGGGCGGTTCCGCCCCGCCGGTCCCGGCGAGACGGGCCTCGTGGACCACGCCGGCCGCGCCTGGGTCCGCACCACGGACTCCGCGGGGCGGCGTCTGCTCAACAGCACCGGCAACGAGGTGACCCGCTCGGGCAACGGCCGCGACCGCGACTGGCTCGCCGACGCCCGGGACCCGGCGCCGCCCGCCCGCGTCTTCGGCGTCAACGGCGGCTGCGCGGCGCTGCGGCGGGCCGCGCTGGCCGACGTCGGGCCGCTCGACGAGTCCCTGTTCATGTACTACGAGGACACCGAGCTGTCGTGGCGCCTGCGGCGGCGCGGCTGGGACGTCGCCTACGTGCACGGGGCCGAGACCGAGCACGACCACGCCGGGTCGTCCGGCGCCGGCTCGGCGTTCTTCCTCGACCACAACGAGCGCAACCGGCTCGTCGTGGCCCTGGTGCACGCGCCCCTGCCCGTGGTGGCGCGGGCGGTGGCCCGCAGCGTGGCACGGGCGGTCCTCGGCCACGACCGCCCCCGGCGGTGGCGCGCCCTCGCCCGCGTCGCGGCCTCCGTCCCCGCCGCCGTGCGCCGTCGTCGCGCCGTCGACCGGACCGCGAGCGTGCCGCGCCGGGCCGTCGCCACGTTCCTCGTCCCCGACGGGCCGCGGCGGTGACCGCGCCCGTGCACGTCGGGGTCACCGTGGAGCAGGCGTGGCAGCGCGTGCCCGGCGGGTCCGCGTCCTACCTCGTCGAGCTGCTCCGCGCCCTGCACCTCCGCACGGACCTCGACGTCACGGGCGTGGCCGCCGCGCACCGGCACCCCGCCCCCGAGGAGTACCGGGTGCCCGTCCCGGTCCGCTCCCTGGGCCTGCCGCGCTACCCGCTGTACCGGGCGTGGAACTGGCTCGGCGCCCCGCGCCCCGAGTGGGCGGTGCGCGGGCTCGACGTCGTGCACGCCTCCACCTGGGCGATCCCGCCGACGTCCCGCCCGCTGGTGGTCACGGTGCACGACCTCGCCTTCCTGCGCGACCCGGACCACTTCACGCCGCGGGGCGTCGGCTTCTTCACGCGCGCGCTGGCCCGCACCCGCCGGGAGGCGGTGGCCGTCGTCGTGCCGTCGCAGGCCACCGCGGACGACTGCGCAGCCGCCGGCCTGGACCCCGCGCGCGTGCACGTGGTCCCGCACGGCGCGCCGCAGTGGCACGTGCGGGACGCCGACGTGGCCGAGGTCCGGCGGCGCCTGGGCCTTCCCGACCGCTTCGTGCTGTGGTGCGGCACCTTCGAGCCGCGCAAGAACGTCGCCGGCGTGCTCGCGGGCTTCGCGCGGCTCGCGGAGCGGGACCCCGGCGTGCACCTCGTGCTCGTCGGCCCGCCGGGCTGGGGCGAGCTGCCGGCACGCCCCCCGGCCGGCCCGTGGGAGTCCCGCGTGCTGTCGCTCGGCCGGCTGCCCGGCCCCGACCTGCAGGCCGTGTACGCCGCGGCGGCGGCGTTCTGCTTCCCCTCGCTCTGGGAGGGCTTCGGCCTGCCCGTCCTCGAGGCGATGTCGGTCGGCACGCCCGTCGTGACCTCCCGCGACACGTCGATGGCGGAGGTGACCGGCGACGCGGGCATCCTGGTCGACCCGCACGACGCGGACGCGATCGCCGCCGGCCTGGAGCGCGCGCTCGCCGACCGGGCCGCGCTCGGGGCGGCGGCGCGCGCCCGGGCGGCGGGGTTCCGGTGGTCCGACGCGGCGGAGCAGCACGCCCGGATCTACCGGTCCGTCGCCGCGTCCTGACGGTCGAGCAGCGCGTTCGTCCGCACAAGCGCGCGGGATGGGCCACAATGGGTGCCCATGCGCGGCATCATCCTGGCAGGCGGGTCCGGAACCCGGCTGCACCCGATCACCCTCGGCGTCAGCAAGCAGCTCGTCCCGGTGTACGACAAGCCGATGATCTACTACCCGCTGTCGACCCTCATGCTGGCCGGCATCCGGGACGTCCTGATCATCACGACCCCGCACGACGCGGAGCAGTTCCAGCGGCTGCTGGGCGACGGCTCGCAGTTCGGGATCTCGATCAGCTACACGGTGCAGGCCGAGCCCAACGGGCTCGCGCAGGCGTTCGTGCTCGGGGCGGACTTCGTCGGCGACGACTCCGCGGCCCTCGTGCTGGGCGACAACATCTTCTACGGACCGGGCCTGGGCACGCGGCTCACCCGGTTCGACGAGATCGACGGCGCCGCCGTGTTCGCCTACCGGGTCGCGGACCCGACCGCCTACGGCGTGGTCGAGTTCGACGCCGACGGCCGGGCGCTCTCCCTGGAGGAGAAGCCCGCGCGGCCGAAGTCCTCGTACGCCGTGCCGGGCCTGTACTTCTACGACAACGACGTCGTCGCCATCGCCCGGGACCTGAAGCCGTCCGCGCGCGGCGAGTACGAGATCACGGACGTGAACCGCACGTACCTGGAGCAGGGCAGGCTGCACGTCGAGGTGCTCCCCCGCGGCACCGCCTGGCTGGACACCGGCACGTTCGACTCCCTGCTCGAGGCATCGGACTTCGTGCGGACCGTCGAGCACCGCCAGGGCCTGAAGGTCGGGTCCCCGGAGGAGGTCGCCTGGCGCCGCGGCTTCCTCAGCGACGACGAGCTGCGCGTGCGGGCCGAGAAGCTCGTGAAGTCCGGGTACGGCTCGTACCTCCTGGGCCTGCTGGAGCAGGAGGCGTGACCACCCGCCCGCACGAGGCCACGACCGTCCCCCTCAACGACCTCTCACGCGCGCTCGACGCCGAGCGGGAGGTGCTCGTCGCGGCGGTGGCCCGCGTGGTTGAGTCCGGCTGGCTCGTGCACGGCCCCGAGCACCGGGCGTTCGAGGCCGAGCTCGCCGGCTTCCTCGGTGTCGAGCACGTCCTCGGCGTCGCCAGCGGGACCGACGCTCTCGAGCTCGCCCTTCGTGCCGTCGTCCCGGCGGACCGACCCGTGGTCGTGACGGCCGCGAACTGCGGCGGATACACCACCACCGCCGCGCGCCGGGCGGGGTTCGAGGTGCGCTACGCCGACGTGGACGCCTCGACGCACCTCCTGACCGCCGACGGCGTGGCCGAGGTGCTCGACGCGCAGGTCGGTGCGGTCGTCGTCACACACCTGTACGGGCGCTCGGCGGACATCGCGGCGGTCCGGGCCGTGTGCGAGCCCCTCGGTGTCCGCGTGGTCGAGGACTGCGCTCAGGCGCTCGGCGCCCACCGGCCCGAGGGACGGGTCGGCAGCCTGGCCGACATCGCCGCCTTCTCGTTCTACCCGACCAAGAACCTCGGGGCGCTCGGCGACGGAGGAGCCGTCGCCACGGGGTCGGCCGATCTGGGCGAGGTGGTGCGCGAGCTCCGGCAGTACGGGTGGCAGGGCAAGTACACGATCGGCCGGACCGGTGGCGTGAACTCCCGGCTCGACGAGGTCCAGGCCGCCGTTCTGCGCACGCGGCTCCCCCGCCTCGACGCCGGGAACGCCCGTCGGCGCGAGGTGCTGGCCGCCTATGGTGCTGCCGCAGGCGACGGGGTCCGCGTGCTGCCGGCGGACGGGCCGGAGCACGCCGCCCACCTCGCCGTGGTCGTCTGCGACCGCCGTGACGAGCTCGCCGCGCACCTGCTGGCCGCGGGGGTTCGCACCGACGTGCACTACCCGATCCCGGACCACCGGCAGCCGGCCCTCGCAGGGGCATACGCCGAGGTGACGTTGCCGGTCACCGAGCGACTCGCCGGGCAGGTCCTCTCCCTCCCGCTGTTCGTCGAGCTCAGCGACACCGAGGTCGCCCAGGTCTGCGCGGCGCTGCGGAGCTTCTCGTGACCGAACCGCCGGCTCTCCCGACCCCCGGGACGGACGGCTCTGCGGAACCCACCGGACCCGAGTACTCCGTGGTGATTCCCGTGTACACGAACGAGGCCACGCTCGGTGCGGTCATCGAGCGACTGGAGGGCGTCGCGGCGCGCCTCCCGGGCGATCTCGAAGCCGTCTTCGTCGTCGACGGTTCCCCCGACGGCTCCCAGGTGGTCCTCGAGCGCCTCCTGCCCGAGGCGAAGATCTCCAGCCAGCTCGTCGTCCACTCGCGCAACTTCGGCTCGTTCCCCGCGATCCGCACGGGCCTCGCGGCGGCACGCGGCCGCTACATCGGCGTCATGGCGGCCGACCTCCAGGAGCCGCCCGAGCTCATGGAGCAGTTCTTCGACGTGCTCCGCACGGGAGACGCGGACATCGCGATCGGTCGACGTGCGTCGCGCGCCGACCCGGCGGTCTCCTCGCTGCTGTCCCGGACGTTCTGGGGGCTGTACCGGCGACTCATCAATCCGGCCATCCCGCGCGGCGGCGTCGACGTGTTCGGCTGCACCCGTGAGGTGGCCGGGCACCTGCTTGCGCTGGGTGAGGCGCACTCCAGCCTCGTCGGGCTCCTCTACTGGGTCGGGTTCCGCCGCACGGAGGTGCCCTACAGCCGCGTCGAGCGGACCGAGGGCCGGTCGGGGTGGACCCTCCGCAAGCGGGTGCGATACATGCTCGACAGCGTCTTCTCGTTCACCGACATCCCGATCAGCCTGCTCAGCACCGTCGGTTTCGCCGGCGCCGTGGTGACCGCCCTGATCGGCGTGGTCGTGTTCCTCAGCTGGCTCACGGGCGGCATCGACGAGGTGGGCTACACCCCTCTGATGCTTGTCATGCTGTTCTCCACCTTCATCCTGCTCTCGGGTCTCGGGGTCGTCGGATCGTACGTCTGGCGGACGTACGAGAACAGCAAGGCGCGGCCCGTGTCGGTGGCTATGACGCGCCGGGTCTTCGACGTCGATGCCTGAGCGACACTCACTCGTGGGTTCGGCCTGGCGGTTCCTGATCGCGGGCGGCGCCAACACGCTCGTCACCGCAGGCCTCCTCGCGCTCCTGTCGCTCGTGATCGACCCGCGGCTGGCCTACACCCTCGTCTTCGCGGCGGGCGTCGTGCTGTCGACCGTGCTGGCGGACCGGTTCGTGTACGGGGTCCGCATGAACCGCGCCGCGGTCACCGCGTACGTCCTGCTGTACCTGCTCGTCTACCTCGTCGGGCTCCTCGTGGTGCACCTGTGGGCCGCAGCCGGCCAGCCGCCCGCCGCGAGCAGCCTCGTCGTCGTGATCACAGCGCCGCTGACCTTCCTCGGCGGCCGTGCCATCACCGGCCGTCTCGACCGGGCCCGCGCCGCGAGCCCTGCACCTCCCTCCCGGAAGGACACCCCGTGAGCCCCTTCGTGCACCCGCAGGGCATCTGCGAGTCGGACCTCGTCGGCGACCTGACGCGGATCTGGGCGTTCGCACACGTGCTGCCCGGCGCCCGGATCGGTGTCGACTGCAACATCTGCGACCACGTGCTCGTGGAGAACGACGTCATCGTCGGCGACCGGGTCACGGTCAAGTCGGGCGTGCAGCTCTGGGACGGGGTGCGGCTCGGCGACGACGTGTTCGTCGGACCCAACGTGACGTTCGCGAACGACCGTTTCCCGCGCTCGAAGCAGTACCCGGAGACGTTCCTGCGCACGGTGGTGGCCGACGGCGCGTCCCTCGGCGCCGGGGCCGTGATTCTTCCCGGCGTCCGGATCGGCCGCAACGCCATGGTCGGTGCGGGCGCGGTCGTGACCCGCGACGTGCCGGCGAACGCGGTCGTCGTCGGCAATCCTGCACGGATCATCGGCTACGAAGGCGCAGCCACCACCGCCGACGAGATCGCCCCCGGCGTCCGGGCCGGCGGCGAGCTCGTGGGCGGCGCCCGGCTGGTCCCGCTGCGCGTAGCCAGCGACCTGCGTGGCTCGCTCGCGGCGGTGGAGCTCGGGACGGACCTGCCGTTCGTCCCCGCGCGGTTCTTCGCCGTGTTCGACGTCCCCTCCAAGGACGTCCGCGGTGAGCACGCCCACCGAGCGTGCGAGCAGGTCCTGGTGTGCCTCCGCGGCTCCGTCTCCTGCATCGTCGACGACGGGACCCGGCGCTCCGAGGTGCGCCTCGACCGGCCCGACCTCGGTCTGTTCATGCCGGCGATGACCTGGGGCACCCAGTACCGGTACACGCAGGACGCGGTCCTGGGGGTCTTCGCCTCGCTGCCGTACGACTCCGGCGACTACATCCGGGAGTACGAGGAGTTCCTCACCGAGGCCGGCCGCAGGGCACCGCGCTGAGCCGGTGACGGGCCCGGACGTGCCCGTCACCGTGCACCTCATGCCAGCACGGAACGCGCTGCCGTGGACCACCGCTCCTGCCACTCGCCGATGGGCGGCACACCTGCGGCGACGACGCTGGCGTGGTCCAGCACCGAGAACGCCGGTCGGGGTGCGGGACGGACGAACGCGTCGCTCGTCGTCGGGCGCACGATCTGCGGGTCCATGCCGGCCGCACCGACGACCGCCTGGGCAAAGCCGTGCCAGCTCGTCCGGCCCGAGGACGTGCCGTGGTAGACGCCTGCGGGCGCCTGCGCGCGGACGAGCGCCACAACGAGCTCGGCGACGTCGACGGTCCACGTCGGCTGACCCACCTGGTCGTCCACCACGTCCAGCCCACCGCGCTCCCGCGCCACCCGCGCGATCGTCTTCGGGAAGCAGGCGCCGTGGGCGCCGTAGAGCCAGGCGGTCCGCACCACGAGCACGTCCCGCGCCTCCGCGCGCGCGGCCCACTCACCGGCGAGCTTCGTCCGACCGTACGCGGAGCGGGGCGCGCCCGGAGCGTCGGCGGCGTAGGGCTGGGTGGCCGACCCGTCGAACACGTAGTCGGTGGAGATCTGCACCATGCGCGCACCGGCGGCCCGGGCCGCACGAGCGAGGTTCGCGGGGCCGACGGCGTTCACGGCGAACGCCGCCGCCTCGTCCCCTTCGGCGGCGTCGACGGCGGTGTACGCCGAGCAGTTCACGACGACGTCGTAACCGTCGGCCACACCGGTCGTCGCGACCGGGTCGGTCACGTCGATCGTGGCGCGGTCGTGGCCGTCCGCCACCTCACCGTGCTCGGCCAGGACCTGCAGCAGGTCCGTCCCCAGCATGCCGGCCGCCCCGACCACCAACCACCGCACGTCGTCTCCCGTCGTCACCGCCGGCCCGAAGGTCGGGACGGCGCTCGCCAATCTACCGGGCTGGATATGGTGTCCTGGGTACCACCCCTGTGAGGAGAATCCATGACCTACCGTGAGCTCGCCGTCCCCGGCGCGTGGGAGATCACCCCGCAGCAGCACGGCGACCCGCGCGGCGTGTTCCTGGAAGCGTTCCAGGGCGGCCCCTTCGCCGACGCCACGGGCCATCGGTTCGACCTGCAGCAGGCGAACCTCTCGGTCTCGGCGGCGGGCGTCCTGCGAGGTATCCACTTCGCCGACGTCCCGCCGGGGCAGGCGAAGTACGTGACGTGCCCCAAGGGCGCCGTCCTCGACGTGGTCGTCGACATCAGGGTCGGCTCGCCCACGTTCGGGACCTGGGACTCCGTGCTCCTGGACG
The DNA here is from genome assembly GCA_023389455.1 of Actinomycetes bacterium. Taxonomy (GTDB): domain Bacteria; phylum Actinomycetota; class Actinomycetes; order Actinomycetales; family Cellulomonadaceae; genus Cellulomonas. Next base: position 9,622 of record JAEWEJ010000082.1, read on the forward strand.
ACGTGGACCGTCGCGCGATCTACCTGAGCGAGGGCCTGGGGCACGCGTTCCTCTCGCTCGAGGACGACTCGACGGTGATGTACCTCTGCTCCACCGGCTACTCGCCGGGGCGTGAGCACGGCATCCACCCGCTGGACCCGGCAATCGGCATCACCTGGCCGACGAGGGGCCGCGACGGGTCCGCCCTCACGCCTCAGCTCTCCGCCAAGGACGTGGCCGCGCCGTCGCTGGCGGAGGCGCGCGACGCTGGGCTGCTGCCGGACCTCGAGGCCGTCCGCACGTACGTGACGGGCCTGAGCTGACGGTCGCGACGTCCGTAGCGCCCCCTGAGTCCGGAGAGAGAGCACGCGTGGACCTGCTTGTCGTCAGCACCACGAACACGGTCGCCCAGGTCCGACTGACCGCCCGCTCAGCGCTGGACGTCGGTCTGCCGGTGCAGGTCCTCGACCTCGACGGCGCGTACCGGGCGGTGGGTGCCGAGACAGTGCTGGCCCCTGCCGAGGCCGGCCTGCCCGACCGCGAGCTGCACGCGGACGTGCTGCGCCACCCGCTCGCCGTCGTCCGGGCACTGGCCGCCCAGCGCTTCGTCGCGCACCGGGCGGCCTGCGGCGAGGACGCCACCGTGCTGGTCGCTGCGCCCGGAGTGCTGTTCGTCGGCGACCCGGCGCCGCTCGCTGTCGCCGCGACGCGCTCCGGTCTCGCGCTCGTCACTCGACCCTCCCCGCCAGGGGACGACGGACGGCGCCCCGACTTCGCCGATCTCCGGGACGGCGGCGCGCTCGAGACGGCACTGACCGCCGTCCGCACCACCCGGAGCGACGTCCTGTCCATCTGGGCCGGTGTCCTGCGTGAGCTCGGCCCCGATCCCGACTCCGTCCCGGGGCACGCGTGGCTCGCCCCGGCCGCGACGCTGCCGCACGCCGCTGTCTCCGAGCCCTCCGTCCTCGTCTCACCGTGGTCGCTGCGGGCCGGGCACGTGCTCGCGACGACCGAGGACGGCCACCTGACGCTCGACGGGTCGCCGGTCGTCGCCGTCGACCTCACCGGCCTCGACCCGGCACGGCCGTGGCTCCTGGAGGGCAACGCCTCGGGCGACCCCCGCGCGCGGCTCAGCGACCACCCCGTGCTGGCTGCCCGGGTTGCGGCAGCAGCCGACCTGCTCGCCCGCGACCTGGAGCGGTCCTGGGCGCCGGCGCGCGACCTGACGCGCACGAGCACGGGGGCACGGCTCGATCCTGCGCTCCGGGCGCTGTACCGCGGCCGCGGCCCCACCGCGGAGCTCCCCGACCCGCTCGCTCCCGAAGGGCGGGAGGGGCTGCTGGACTGGCTGTCCGCCCCATCGGCCTCCGGCACCCCGGGCAGGTACCTGCTGGCTGTGCGCGACCTGCGCGCCGACCTCCGCACGGCGTTCCCGTGGGTGCCCGGGCGGGACGAAGAGGCGTTCGTCCGATGGTCCGCCGAGCACGCCGCGACCGAGGGATCCGACCCCGACCTGGTCGCCGAGTGCGTGCGCCGGTGGGAGGTTCCCCCGGCGCCGCCTGCCACGTTCGCTCCGGGAGTCAACGTCGTCGGGTTCCTTCGTGGCGAGCTCGGCATCGGCGAGTCCGCGCGCCTGCTGCTCGGGGCGCTCGCGGCCGCGGACGTCCCGCACGCGCCCGTCCCGGTCGAGACGCAGCTCAGCTCCCGGCAGCGCGCGCTCGCTCCACGGGGAGCCGCCCGCCGCGATCCGCTCGGCACGACCGTGCTGTGCGTGAACTCCGATCTGACCCCCTCGGTGGCTGCCGCTCTGCCCGTGGCGTTCGACCGCACCTACCGGATCGGCATGTGGTACTGGGAGGTCGAGGAGTTCCCGGACGACCAGCGCGGCGGGCTCACCGTGGTCGACGAGGTGTGGGTCGCCACGGACTTCGTACGCGACGCCATCGCCCCGCACACCACCCTGCCGGTGCTGACCCTGACCCCTCCGCTCCCCCAGCGCCCGGCGGGGGTCCACGCGAGCCGGAGCGACCTGGGGCTTCCGGACGCTCCGATCTTCCTGTTCACCTTCGACTACCTGAGCACGGCCGAGCGGAAGAACCCGCTGGGTGTGGTCGACGCCTTCTGCGCCGCCTTCGGACCGCACGACGGTCCGGTCCTCGTCCTGAAGTCGATCAACGCGCACCAGCGCCCCGTCGAGGCGGAGCGGGTCCGCCTGCGCGTCGCGGGCCTGCCGCACGTGCGGCTCATGGAGGACTACCTCGACGCCGCTGACCGCGACGCCCTGATGGCCGCGTGCGACTGCTACGTGTCCTTGCACCGCAGCGAGGGCCTCGGCTTGACGATCGCCGAGGCGATGGCGTGGGGCAAGCCCGTCATCGCCACCGGCTACAGCGGGAACCTGCAGTTCATGTCGGAGGCGAACAGCTACCTCGTCGGCTGGGAACCGACCGCCATCCCCGACGACGCCGCCCCCTACCCCGCCGGCGGCACGTGGGCAGATCCGGACCTGACGCATGCCGCGCGCCTGATGCGCGAGGTCATGGAGCACCCGGAGGACGCGCGTGCGCGCGGAGAGCGCGCCGCGATGGACATCGCGACGCTGCACTCCCCGGCCGTCGCGGGCCGTCGCTTCGCCGCGCGGCTCGCGGAAATCTCCGCGAGCACCCCCGAGCCCGCGGCGGTGTCGCCCGGGCGCCGGCTCCTCGACAAGGTGCGCGGCGCCCGGGGGTGACGCGGCCGGCTCAGCGCCCCCCGACCATCCGGCGGACGCGTCCCGCGGCGCGGCGCGTGACCTCTCCGACCCCGCCCGCGCGCAGGTAGTCCCGAGCCAGCGCGAGATCGCCCCGCACCGTCGGGCGCGGGCGCTGGTCGGGCTCCCTCTGCTCGACCACGCCGTGACCGCGCAGAGCCACGTCGGCGGCGCGGCGCGGGTCCCGGCAGAACTCGACGAGCGGCCGGAGCACCCGCGACCACGCGTAGTCGCCGGCGAACGCGCGCACGGCGACGCGGGCCTGCTCGGCGGCGTCCGCGTCGTACAGCATCTCCTCGAGTGCGGCCTCGAGCGCGTCGACGTCCTCGGCGGGCACGACCCGTCCCAGGCCCCGCTCGCGGATGAGCGTGCCGAACGTGTCCCCGTCGGTCGCCACGATCGGCAGTGACGCCCAGAGGTAGTCGAGGATCCGGGTGCGGAAGCTGAACGCCGTCTCGACGTGCTGGTAGTGCGTCGACACGCCGAGGTCGGCGTCGAGCAGGTAGTCCGCACGTTCCTCGTACGGCACCCAGCCCTCGTTGAAGAAGACGTGCCGCCCGGTGAGCCCGAGCTCGCGCGCGAGCTCCTGCGTGCGCCAGGCGACCTCCATCTCCGGGACCCCGGGGTTGGGGTGCTTGAGACCGAGGAAGTACAGCCGGACGTCCGGGTGCCGGCGCGCGAGCCGATCGACGGCTCGGATGAGCGTCAGCGGGTCGAACCAGTTGTAGATGCCCCCACCCCAGAGGATGACCTTGTCGTGCTCGCCGATACCCTCGACCGCGCCCTTGATGCCGTGGCGGCGCTGCACCGGGGACTCGTCCGAGATGCCGAACGGGACCACCGCCAGCAGGTTGTCGAGGTTGGACTGCTCGTCGTAGACCGCCGGGTTCACCCGGCCCTGGCTCGCGAGGTGCCCGAGCCAGAAGTCGCGCTGCTTCTCGGAGGCGCACAGCATCAGGTCCGCACGACGGATCTGCTCGTTGAGCACGCCGGTCGTGGCCCGGACCGCCCGCGCACGGCCGTCGGGGCCGAGGTCGCGGGCCTGCTCGAGCTGCTCCAGGTGCATCGGGTCGTAGATGTCGGCGACGACCACCTTGGGGCTGTCCTTGAGCCACGGCGCCTGCTCCAGCAGGAACCCCTGGAAGATGATGACGTCGGCCCAGCGCGTGGGCTCCTGCAGCCCGGCGCCGTGCGCGTACTCGACCGTGAAGTCCGGCGAGGTCCGGCGGGCGCCGCCCGTCGACACGAGCCGCACGTCGTGCTCGGCGGACAGCGCGCGGGCGATCTCCCACGCGCGGATCGCGGGACCCGCCATCCGCTCGAGCAGCGGCTCGCCGGTCACCACGAGGACGCGGTGGCGGCTGTTCACGTGCTCGGCGATGCCGAACGCCTCGACCAGCACGTCGTGTGCGGCCAGGTACGACGGCATCCCGTACGCCGGCTCGAGCGCCTTCCGGAACAGCGGGAACAACTGCCGGTCGCTGCGCCGGCGCGCCGCCTGCAGCTCGCGGCGGGACTCCAGCAGCGTCGGCATCTGCTCGACGAGGTAGTCGATCGCGTACGTGCCGGTCAGCGCCATCTTCGGGATCTCCAGCGTGCCGACGTCGTCACCGCCGGGCGAGCGCTGAAGATCCAGCGTCGTGGCGTCCACGTCGGCGCGGGCGAGCGACCGGCGCACCGCGAGGGCGAGCGCGGCGGGCAGCGCGCGCGCCAGCGACTCGTCGTCGTAGTTCTTGTACATCGACAGCAGCGCGTTGCGCTCGAGCAGGTAGCTCTCACGGAAGTTGCCGAACTTCTTCATCGTCACGTGGTGCTTGTGGAACGCCACCGAGCCGGGCACGTACCGCACCCGGTGCCCGAGGAGGTTCAGCCGCCAGCCAAGGTCGACGTCCTCGTAGAACATGAAGAAGCGCTCGTCGAACCCACCGACCTCGCGGTACAGCTCGGCGCGGACGAACATCGCCGCCCCGGTGCCGAACAGCACGTCGTGCGCGGTGTCCCAGCGTCCGGTGTCGGGCTTCTCGACCTCGCGCTTGTAGCCCATGCCGAACCAGGTGAGCGAGCCGTCGACGTAGTCGACCAGCCGGCCCTCCCAGTCCAGGACCTTCGACGCGACCGACCCGATCCCGGGGTCCGCCCGCATCGCGTCGACCGCGGCCCGGATCCAGCCGCGGTCGGGGCGCGCGTCGTTGTTGATGAAGGCGACGAACTCCCCGGTCGCGATCTCGACGCCCAGGTTGCAGCCGCCCGCGAAGCCTGTGTTGGCACCCGCCTCGACCACACGCGCACCCGGGACCGCGCCCCGGATGCGGGTGACGCTGTCGTCACCGGAGTCGTTGTCGACGACGATCAGCTCGAGGTCCTGAGCGGGCCAGTCGACGTCGTCGAAGGCTCGCAGGCACGTGATCGTGTCCTCGGCCCCCCGGTAGTTCACCAGGACGACGGAGACGACACCCTGCCGCACCTCCGGCCGCCGCTCGTTGCCGCCGCTCACGCCCCTGCCCCTCTCTCGACCAGCTCCAGGTCATGGTCCACCATGCGACCGACGATCTCCTCGAAGTTCAGCGAGGGCGACCAGCCCAGCTCGCGCCGAGCCTTGCCGGGGTCCCCGACCATCGCCGTCGCGTCGGCGGGCCGGAAGAACTCCGGATCCGTCTCGACGTACCGCTCCCAGTCCCCCCCGAGCCCGACGCGACGCAGGGCGGCCTGAGCGAACTCGGCCACGGTGTGCGTGAGGCCCGTCGCGATCACGAAGTCGTCCGCCACGTCATGCCGCGCCGCGCGCACCATCGCATCGACGTAGTCCGGCGCCCAGCCCCAGTCGCGACGGGACTCGAGGTTGCCGAGCCGGATGCTGCCTGTGCCGTCGTGCGCGATCCGGGCCGCGGCGGCGGTGATCTTCCGGGTGACGAACGTCGTGGGCCGTCGGGGCGACTCGTGGTTGAACAAGATGCACGTCGCCACGTGCAGACCGCGGCCGCGGTAGACACCGGCCGCGTGGTGCGCGTACGCCTTCGCGGCACCGTACGGCGACACCGGGCAGACCGGTGTGGACTCGTCCTGCGGGGAGACGCGCGCGTTGCCGAAGATCTCGGAGCTGCTCGCCTGCACGAACGACACCCGGCGACCGGTTCGGTCCTGCAGGCCCGCGGCGGCGTCGAGCAGCACGGTGACCGCGAGCCCGCTGAGGCGCCCGGTGAGCACCGGCTCCTGCCAGGACAGGGCCACCGAGCTGATGCCGGCGAGGTTGTAGATCTCGTCGGGCTCGACGTCGGCCACGAGGCGACGCAGCGACGCCTCGTCCCCGAGATCGCCCTGGTGCAGGACGATCCCGGGGTGAGCGGCGGCGAACGCCGCGGTCGCGGCGTCGGACGCGTGCACGAGGCCGTGGACCTCGGCGCCCTCGGCGACGAGGCGCTCGGCCAGGTAGCTCCCGTCCTGGCCGGTGACCCCGGTGATGACGACACGTGCCACGCGTCAGAGCCCTGCCTGGGCGCTCTGCTCCCGCAGGTCGTTCTCCACCATCATGGTCACGAGCTGCGAGAAACCGACCTGCGGCTGCCACCCGAGGACGTCGCGGGCCTTCGCCGGGTCGCCGATCAGCAGGTCGACCTCGGCCGGGCGCATGAACGCCGGGTCCTGGCGGACGTACCGGGTCCAGTCGTCGATGCCCACCGCGCCGAAGGCGATGTCCAGCAGCTCGCCGATCGAGTGCGTCTCACCGGTGGCGACCACGTAGTCGTCGGCGGTGTCCTGCTGCAGCATCCGCCACATCGCCTCGACGTAGTCGCCCGCGAAGCCCCAGTCCCGCTTGGCGTCGAGGTTGCCCATGACGATCTCGTCCTGCAGGCCGAGCTTGATGCGCGCGACCGCCATCGAGACCTTGCGGGTGACGAACTCGGGCCCGCGGCGGGGCGACTCGTGGTTGAACAGGATGCCGGACGAGGCGTGCATGCCGTACGACTCGCGGTAGTTGATGGTCATGTAGTGGCCGAAGACCTTGGCCACCCCGTACGGCGAGCGCGGCCACAGCAGCGTGGTCTCGCGCTGGGGCACCTCCTGCACCTTGCCGAACATCTCGGAGCTGGAGGCCTGGTAGAAGCGCACCTTCGTCGGGTCGTCGTGCGAGTACAGCCGCACGGCCTCGAGCATGTTCAGCACGCCCTTGCCCGTCACCTCGGACGTCAGGAGCGCGTTCTCCCAGGAGTACGCGACGAACGAGATCGCCCCGAGGTTGTACACCTCGTCCGGCTGCGCCACGTCGAGTGCGCGGATCAGGCTCGACATGTCCGTCAGGTCACCCGTCACGAGCTTCACGCCGGGCACGGTGGTCCGGACCAGCTCGAGCTTCGGGTTGTTCTGGCCGCGGATCAGGCCATAGACCTCGTAGCCCTTGGAGAGCAGGAGCTCGGAGAGGTAGAGGCCGTCCTGGCCCGTGATTCCGGTGATGAGTGCGCGGGGCATGATTCCTCGGTCGCTATGGGGACAGTGGCACCCGAGCGTACCGACTCCGCTGCTCGCGCGCGGACACCCTGGGCCGGACCGGCGTTGCGGACCGCCGGTCGGCCACAGCCCTCACCCCTATGATGCAACCGTGCAGCAGCAGGCTCCCTTCGTGTCCAACGCGCAGAACGGCGAGGACGTCGTCCTGTGGAGGGCCCTAGGGCACCTCGCTACCGGCACCTACGTCGAGGTCGGCGCCAACCACCCCGGCGAGGACTCCGCGACCCGCGCGTTCTACGACCGGGGATGGCGCGGCCTGACCGTGGAGCCCGTCCCTGCGTACGCCGACCTGCACCGGCGGGAGCGCCCGCGGGACACCCTGCTCGAGGCCGCCGTGACGGACCGTCCGGGTGACGTCGTGCTGCACGTGATCCCCGACAGCGGCCTGTCCACGCTGGTGGACGACGTCAGCGAGGGCCACGCCCGCAGCGGCTTCGCGACCGAGGACGTGACGGTCCCGGGGGTCCGCCTGGACGACGCCGTGGCCGACGCCGGACTCACGGACGTCCCCGTGCACTTCCTGCTGGTGGACGTCGAGGGGGCCGAGGCCGAGGTGCTCGCCTCGGTGGACCTCGCCCGCTGGCGGCCCTGGGTGCTCGTGGTCGAGGCGACGGCCCCGAACTCGACGGAGCAGACGCACCACGCGTGGGAGCCGCGACTGCTGGCCGCCGGGTACGAGCTCTGCCTGTTCGACGGCGTGTCGCGGTTCTACGTCGCGCGCGAGCACGCCGAGGAGCTCGGGCCGCGGCTCTCCTACCCCGCGTGCGTCCTGGACGGCTACGTGACCCGCACGACCGTGCGGCTCCAGGAGGAGCGCGCCGAGGCGGTCCGCGACGCCGTGCACTGGCGGACGCGCGCGCTCGTCGGCTGGGCCGAGCGCCTGGCCGCCACCGCACCGGCGGCGGACGACGGCGAGGAGGTCGCACGGCTCCGTGCCGAGAACGCCGCGATCCGGCAGACCTTCTCCTGGCGCGTGACCCGCCCGCTGCGCGGGGTGCGCCGCCTCGTCGCGGCCGTCCGGACCGCCCGGTGACGGTGCTGGCAGCCCGTGCCCGGGGGGCGCAGACCGACGACCCCGAGCTCCTGCTGCGCGCGCTCGACCAGCGGCTCACGGTCGCGGCCCGGACCCTGCGGGTGCCCGGGCACGAGGAGGTACCCGCGGACGACCGGCCGGGCGCCGCAGCGGCACAGCTCCTGCAGCCGCTCCTCACGCACGCAGGGGACGCCGGTGACGACGTCCGCTGGCTCGTGCTGACCGCCGTCGGCGCCGCGCTCCCCACCGCGCAGGAGATCGTGGACCTGCGCCGCGCGCTGGCGTCGACGCCGGTCCGGCACCTCGCGACAGCGCTCCTGGAGTCGCTCCTGACGGAGCCCGGGCGGGGCCGACCCGACCTCCCCCTGGACCTCGTGGCCGGTGGGGTCGTCGTCGACGTCGACTTCAGCGCTCGGAACGACATCCACACCGGGATCCACCGCGTCGTGCGCGAGACGGTGCCGCGCTGGGCGAGACGCCACGAGGTCGCTCCCGTCGCCTGGGTCGACCAGTACTCGGCCTTCCGCCGCCTCGCGCCCGCCGAGGAGGACCGCGTCCTGCGCTTCGGCCAGGACCTGCCGCCGGCGGACGCCTCCGGGTACTCCCCGCGCCTCGTCGTGCCGTGGCGCTCCACCGTCGTGCTCCCGGACGTCCCGAACGGCGACGCCGCCGAGCACCTGGCCGCGCTCGCGCAGTACTCCGGCAACCGGCTGTCCCTCATCGGGTACGACATGATCCCGATCACGAGTGCCGAGACCCGTCCCGCGCACGACGCCGTGGTGTTCGGGCAGTACCTGAGCGTCGTCAAGCACGCGTGGCGGGTCGCGGGAATCAGCCGCTCGGCGACCACCGAGTTCGCCGGGTTCGCCGACGCGGTCGCCGCGCAGGGTCTTCCCGGCCCGGCGGTCCGCGAGGTCCGCCTGGTCGAGGATGCGCCGCCGGCCGGCTCGGCGCGGCCCGCCGGCACCCGGCCGCGCGTGCTGTGCGTCGCCAGCCGCGAGCCGCACAAGAACCAGCGGGCCGTGCTGCACGCGGCCGAGCGACTCTGGCGCGCCGGGCTCGACTTCGAGCTCGAGCTGATCGGCGGCCCGGGCTGGAGCGACGCGGTGCTCGCACCCGCGATCGTCCGGGCTCGAGCGGCCGGCCGTCCGTTGGTGGACAGCGGTCGCGTCAGCGACGAGTACCTGTGGTCCGCCCTGCGCGGGGCCGCGTTCACCGTCTTCGTGTCGCTGCACGAGGGGTACGGCCTGCCGCTCGCCGACTCGCTCGCCTGCGGGACCCCGGCCGTCACGTCGGACTTCGGCAGCCAGCTCGAGATCGCCGAGGGCGGCGGTTGCCTGACGGTGGACCCACGGGACGACGGCGCCATCACGGATGCCATGCGCCGGCTGCTGACCGAGCCTGCGACGCTCGCAGCGCTCCGGGCCGAGGCGGCGGCGCGCCCGCGCCGGACCTGGGAAGAGTACGCGGACGAGCTCTGGGAGGTCCTCGTGGCCGAGGGAGGAGACCGGTGAGGATGCGACGCACGACCGTCGCGCCCGGCACGACGCCGGAGCCGGGCCGGGAGGAGACGTCCGCCTGGGACGCCCGCGTGCGACTGCTCGCCACGGCGCTGGACCGGCCCGTGCCCCCGGGCCGCCCGGCGGCGGAGGGGCGGCTCGGCGAGGCGCTGGACGCGCTCGTCGACCCGCAGGACCGGTCGCAGGTGTGGCTGGCGCTCGCGGTGCTGACCGCCCGGCTTCCGCTGGAGGACACGGTCCTGGAGGCCGCGCGCGCCGCCGAGCTCGACGGGGGCGGGGCGCTCGCCGACGCGGTCGCCGCCGAGACGACCGCGCACAGCGCTCGGTGGTCCGTCCGGGTCGCGACCGGCACGACCCTCGTGGACGTGGCGCACACCGCGTCGACGACCTTGAGCACCGGCATCCAGCGTGTCGCGCGGGAGGCCACCCGCCGTTGGCTGCGCGACCACGACTGCGAGGCGCTGTCCTGGACGCAGGACTTCGAGGCGCCGCGCGAGCTCACGGACGTCGAGCTCGGGCGCATCGTGAGCGCGCGCGCCGCCGAGCGGGACCTGCCGTCCGAGCAGACGACCGTGGTGGTCCCCTGGCGTGCCCGATACCTCGTCCCCGAGCTCGCGGCCGAGCCGCAACGGTCCGCCCGCCTGCGGGCGCTCGCACGGTTCAGCGGCAACCGCACCGGTGCGATCGGGTTCGACTGCGTCCCCCTGACCTCCGCGGAGACCACGCAACTGGGGTTCGCGGGGGTCTTCGCCGGCAACCTGTCGGCCGTGCGCTGGTTCGACCGCGTCGTGACCATCTCCGAGGCGGCGCGGACCGAGTACCGCGGCTGGACCCGCATGATCGGGGCGATCGGGGTGCCGGGGCCGCAGCTGGAGACGGTGCTGCTGCCCGTCGAGGCGCCTGACCCGGCCGACGTGGACGTCCGGGCCGCCCGTGACCGGTTCGTCGTGGCGGGGCTCCCGCTCGTGCTCGTCGTCGGCAGCCACGAGCCGCGCAAGAACCACGCGGCGGTGCTGCACGCCGCGGAGCTGCTGTGGCGCGAGGGCCTCGAGTTCAGCCTCACGTTCGTGGGCGGCAACGCGTGGGACAGCGAGGCGTTCCAGGCGCGGCTCGCCGGCCTGCAGGCCGGCGGCCGACCCGTGGAGACGGCGAGCAAGATCCCCGACGCGCAGCTCTGGGGGGCCTACCAGCTCGCGAGATTCACCGTGTTCCCCTCCTTCAACGAGGGGTACGGACTGCCGGTGGCCGAGTCGCTCGCCGTCGGCACACCCGCCATCACGTCCGGGTTCGGCAGCATGCTGGAGATCGCCGAGGGCGGCGGCACCCTGCTGGTCGACCCGCACGACGACCTGTCCGTCGCCGACGCCATGCGCCGGTTGCTCACCCACCCACCCACGCTCCGCCGTCTGCGGCAGGAAGCCGAGGCGCGTCCCGCCCGCACCTGGGACGAGTACGCCGCGGAGGCGTGGGCCGCCCTGACGTCCGAGCCGGCCTGACGCCCGAACCGCCTCCGACAGGCCGACGGGCCGCGGCCGCCGACGGGCCGGCCGCGGGGCCGGCCCGTCGGCCTCACCGCCGGGTCACGGGTACCTGGCGATGGCGCGGCCGCGGTACTCGAGGCTGCCGGCGATGCCGGTCCGGACCGCGCCCTCGCCGCTCTGCAGCAGAACCTGCGCCCACGCCGCCTGACCGCTCGGGTCCGGAGACCGGCCGAGGAAGGTCTGGTAGTAGTCCCCGGCGCGCACGGTCGCAGCCTCCTGCGACCACCAGATCGAGTCCACGACCCACGCCCGCCCCTGCGACCCGACCAGCGAGACCCACTGGCCGACCTCGGCCGGGCTCGCGCTGCGTCGCAGCATGGTCGTGTAGAGCCGCTGCACGTACCCTTCCCAGGTCCCCCCGGACGCGGCGAAGTACTCGTCGGAGTCGTAGAACCGTCGTTGCACGTCGTCCACCGTCGCCTGGCGCGACCGGATCGCGACCAACCACGCATCGGCCCCGGAGGGCTCGGGCTCCCGGCCCAGCACCTCGCGGTAGGCCTTCGCGACGCGCTTGGCGATGTACTCGTCGCTGCGCGTGAGCGTGTCGACCAGTACCGACTGGCTGGTGCCGGTCAGCATCGCGTTCGACCAGCCCTGGAGGCCGGTGGGGTCCGGACCGCGGCCGAGGAGGTCGACGTACAGCGCGGTGACGACCGAGGCGGCCTCGGCGGGCGAGTCCCACGAGATGCTGAACCAGTCGCTCTTGAGCCCGAGCGCGACACGCACCTCGTTGCCCGTCATCGTGCGCGAGCCCGCCGTCCCGCTGACGGCTACCTGGAGCACCCGGCCGCCGTCGGCGCCCAGGCCGTTGCGCTGCGTCACGGCCATCGACCGCACGGTTCCGACGCCGAGCTTGGCGGACGCGGTGGCCAGCGGGATGCTGGCGACCCAGTTGTGGTTCGGGTTGGACGCGGCCGCATCGCCGAGGTCCTCGACAGCCGGGAAGGTGCCGCCCGCGGTCCACCCGCCCGTCGAGGAGCTGAACTCCGTCCGGACGACCGCACCCGTACCGGGAGACACGCGGACGACGCCGGCAGTCCGGTCGATCGCGTCGTTCGCGGCGGCGGCGTCCAGGATCGTCTGCGGACGGCTCCACGCCTGGAACGCGGCACCCTCGTACACCTGGCACGCCGTGCTGTCGCAGGTGGTGGCGCCGGACGGCCGTGTGCCGGAGAGCGCGTAGCTGCGGGCCGCAACGGCCTGCGCCATGAGCGCCTGCATGCCCCGCCCGCCGCCCGCGCTGCCCCAGGACGCGGGCGACTCGCGCGGGACGACTCCGCGCAGGTAGTCCTCCGAGGCGAGGCGGCTGAAGGTCATCTGGTTGGCCCCGACCCGCTGCACGCTCAGCGTGCCGCGGTAGGCCCGCTCCCCTGTCGCCTCGCACACGCGGATCAGGCGGTCGAACCCCGACTGGCTCGCGGTGCCGATCTCCACAGCCCCGGCCCGGTAAGTACCGGGCAGCGGCGTCCAGCTGGGCCCGGCGCAGGTGGTGGAGGTCCAGAGCAGGACCGACCCGTCCGCCTGCGTCCGGGCGAGGATCGCGACGTCACCGCTCCCGACCGCTGCTCCGTTGACGCGCAGGTCGCGGCCGATGGCGACCAGCTCCTTGCCGTTGAGCGCCGTCAGCTCGACCGTGACCTCGCGGGAGCCGACGTTCCCGGCGTTCGTGCCGCCGTAGTAGTGGCCGAGGATCTGGTCCGCGGACCACCCGTGGTCCACGGCGTACCCGAGCGCCCCGTACTGCCCCATGCCGCGGCCGTGGCCCCAGCCGTGGCCAGAGAAGGTGAGCGTGTCCCCGGTGGCCGCCTCGGCGCGGTCCGCCGGCCCCCCGGCGACCACGGCGAGCGCGCACAGCAGGGCGAGCGCGGTGAGGCGCGCGACGGCTCGCGCGAGTCGGATGGGCATGCTGCTCCGATCGTCCGGCGTCCGCGGGTGCGGCACGGGCCCGGCCAGTATCGCGGGCCGCGGGGGCATCGCGGGAGCACCTGACGGGGTGCGTCCGGGTGACGGGTAGGCTGTCCGCGCCGGTCGGGCAGTCTCGACCGTCGGTCGACACCCAGGAGAACGATGGACCTCCGCGACGCACGGGCCATGGAGCTCGCCGCCCAGCCCCTGCGCACCGCCGGCAGCCGCACCGGCCTGTTCCGCGGCTTCGCCAGCTCGATCAAGGACATCTGGGGGCACCGAGAGCTGCTCGACCTCCTCATCAAGCGCGAGGTCAAGGCGCGGTACAAGGACAGCGCCCTCGGCTTCGTGTGGAGCCTGATGCGGCCCCTGGCGATGCTGCTGATCTACTACATCGCCCTCGGCAAGTTCCTCGGCGCGGCACGCGACATCCCGGACTTCGCGATCTTCATCTACACCGGACTGACCGCGTGGGGCCTGTTCTCCGAGGCGGTCTCGACCGGGACCGCCTCGATCGTGCAGAACGCAGGCCTGGTGAAGAAGGTCTACCTGCCGCGCGAGATCTTCCCGCTGGCGTCGCTCGGCTCGGCGCTGTTCAACTTCGCGATCCAGCTCGCCATCCTCTTCGCGGCCACGGTGGCCGCCGGGCACGTGCCGTCCGGCGTCCGCTGGGGCTACCTGCCCCTGGCGCTCGCCGTGATCGTGGTGACGGCCCTGGGCTGGGCGCTGCTGCTCGCCGCCGTGAACGTGTACCTGCGGGACATCCAGTACCTCGTCGAAATCGCCCTGATGATCGCGTTCTGGGCCTCGCCGATCGTCTACTCGTGGGGCCTGGTGAACCGCGAGGTGCACAGCGAGACGCTCCAGTCGCTCTACCTCGTCAACCCGATGACCGCGGCGATCATGGGCTTCCAGCGCACGTTCTGGGTGTCCGGCGACAGCCAGCCGGTGCCGGAGAACCTCACCGGGATGCTCTGGGCCTGGCTGGGGATCGGGCTCGTGTTCACCTTCATCGGGCAGCGCGTCTTCGCACGCCTGCAGGGCAATTTCGCTCAGGAGCTCTGATGGCCGACGCCACCTCGACCACCGTCGTCGAGATCCACGACCTGTCCAAGCGGTTCGTCATCCGCAAGGAGAAGTCGCTCAAGGAGCGCATCGTGAACTTCGGGCGCTCCAACCTCCACAAGGAGGACTTCTGGGCGCTGCGGGACGTCGACCTGGAGATCTCCGCGGGGACGACCGTCGGGCTCGTCGGCCCGAACGGGTCGGGCAAGAGCACGCTGCTCAAGGCGATCGGCGGCATCCTCCAGCCGACCACCGGCACCGTGCGCACGCGCGGGCGCATGGCGGCGCTGCTGGAGCTCGGCGCCGGGTTCCACCCGGACCTGACCGGCCGCGAGAACGTCTACCTCAACGCCTCGATCCTCGGTCTCTCCACCGCCCAGACCGACAAGTACTTCGACGCCATCGTCGACTTCTCAGGCATCGAGCGCTTCATCGACACGCAGGTGAAGTTCTACTCCTCGGGCATGTACGTGCGCCTGGCGTTCGCGGTCGCCGTCCACGTCGACCCGGACATCCTGCTGGTCGACGAGGTGCTGGCCGTGGGCGACGAGCCCTTCCAGCGCAAGTGCATGGACCGCATCCGCGAGTTCCAGCACGACGGCCGCACGATCGTGCTCGTCAGCCACTCGCTCGACCAGGTGGCCGACGTGTGCGACCGGGCCGTGGTCCTCGAGAGCGGCCGGGTGATCGCGGACGGCGAGACCCGGGACGCGCTGCGTGCGCTGCGCCACGAGTTCGACCAGCAGCGCCAGGAGGACCTGGAGCACCGCCGCGAGGTGCTGGAGGCCGCCGCCGAGCCGACCGCCCCGCGCGTGACGGTGGAGTCGGTGGAGCTGCTCGGGCCGGACGGCGTCCCGGTGACGGAGATCGCGCCCGGCGCGGACGTGACCATCGCGGTGACCGTGGACGCCTCCGAGGTCGTCCCCGAGCCGACGATCGGCGTCGGCATCGAGACCGGCCTCGGCGTGAACGTGCTCGGCACCAACTCGACCCTGCTCGGGATGACGCTGCCGCCGCTCGTCGGCCGCCGGCGGTTCGAGATCCGGCTGCGCGACCTGCGCCTGGGCGAAGGGACCTACACCTGCCACGGCGCGATCGCCGCCGCGAACGGAGCCGAGCTCTTCCGGCTCCGTGAGGTGGCGGGCTTCAGCGTGCGGGCCGACGGCACCACCGTCGGGCCCGTGTGGGCCTCCCCCGAGCTCGTCCTGGACCACGTCCAGGGCTGAGCCAGGGTCACGACGGACGGCCCGTACCCCGCGGGGTACCGGCCGTCCCTCGTCAGCGGCTCACGGGTAGCGCGCGATGGCCCGCGAGCGGTACTCGAGGCTGCCGGCGATACCGGCGCGCACCGCGCCCTCGCCGTTCTGCAGCAGCACCTGCGCCCAGGCGGCCTGGCCGGTGGGGTCCGGGCCACGACCGAGGAACGTCTGGTAGTAGTCGCCGGAGCGCACCGTCGCCGCCTCGACCGACCACCAAATGGAGTCGACCACCCAGGCCCGGCCCTGCGACCCGGCGAGCGAGACCCACTGGTTGACCTCGGCCGCGCCCGCGCCTCGGCGCAGCATGGTCGTGTACAGGCGCTGCACGTAGCCCTGCATCGTGCCGCCCGACGCCGCGAAGTACTCGTCGGAGTCGTAGAAGCGGCGCTGCACGTCGTCGACCGTCGCCTGGCGGTTGCGGATCGCCACGAGCCAGTCGTTCGCGCCCACGGGCTCCGGCTCGCGCCCGAGCACCTCCCGGTACGCCTTGGCCACGCGCTTGGCGATGTACTCGTCGCTCCGCGTGAGCGTCTCCACCAGCACGGCCTGGCTGGTTCCGGACAGCAGGGCCGCGGACCACCCCTCCAGCCCGGTCGGGTCGGGCCCGCGGCCGAGGAGGTCGACGTAGAGGGCGGTCACCACCGACTTCGCCGCGGCGTACGCGGCGGGGTCGAAGAACTGGGCGCGCGCCTGGTCGCGGATCGTCTGGAGTACGGAGTAGCCGCCGTTGCCCGGGCACGCGGTATACGACACGTCCCGGTGGCCGAACACGCGTGGCAGCGTCACCCACGTGTTGTGGTACTTCGAGTTCTCCCCGTTCCCGGTGTAGTAGCTCATCATTCCGGTGGGGTCCACGTTGTAGGCCCCGAGGCGCCAACCGATCACGCGGGCCACGGCCGAGACCGTGGCGCCGGACGGGGCCGCGTCGTACGTGCCGAGCATCGCGACCCCGACGGTGCCGGTGTTGAACCCGCCGGCGTGCACGCCGATGACGGGGGCGTTGGCGCTCCCGACCCGGCCCTCGTACAGGTTGCCGAACTTGTCGACCACGAAGTTGTACCCCAGGTCGCACCAGCCCCGACCCGTCATGTGGTAGCGCTGGTCGTTCCGGATCATCTCCATGGCCTGCGCGACCGTGCCGTAGCTGTTGGAGCCCGCCGTGTGGTGCACCACGGCCCCGACCAGCGAGCCCGCGGTGTCCGGCGTGCAGCTCGGGGCCGCCGCCCCCCACTGGGCGCGCGTGAACATCGCCGGGGCTCCCGCGGCGGCGGTCTGCACGACGGCGTCCGCCGCGGCGGTCGTGGTGTAGGCCGCGGTCCGGACGACGGGCCCGCCCGAGGCGGACGCGTCGCGGACGGCCGGCGCTGCCGCAGGTTGGGGCGTCGTGGCGGCCGCGACCCCGTCGGACCCGACGAGCACCAGGGTCATGTCGTCCGGGCCGCCGGCGTCGGTCGCCGCGAACGAGAGCTGGACCGCCTCGGCGTCGCCGAACCACAGCGACGACGTCCCGGCGCGCACCCCGGACTCCGCGTCGCTGGTGCCCGCGTCCGGAGCCGCGTCCTCGACCGGCAGGGTCTCCCACGCGGACCACTCGTCGTCGGTGCGCGTGCGCACCTGGATGTCGAGCTCCTCCATGTCCTCGGACGCGGCGACATCCTGCGGCCAGGTGAGTCCGAGGGTCTGGGCGTCCTGCGTGGGGATCGCGTCCGTCACCAGGCGGTCGGAGTCCGGCGACGGCGACTCGGCCGTCGGATCCGGGGCGGCAGTCGTGGGGTCGGGCTCGGGGGCCGGCGCGGAGCGCTGCCCGTCGGCACCCGTGCCGCCGCCCTCCGGGGACGCCACCACGGCACCCGCGGGCGGGTCCGCTGGCGGCTCGACCGCGCCCGTACCGTCCGTCGCCGGCACGACGACCGGGACGTCGGTGACGCTCACCTCGACCGGGTCCTGGGGAGCCGCGACGGCGGCGGGACGCGACGACGGTGGCACGAGCGCGGCATGGGCTCCGGGGACGGCGAGGCCGGGGCCGGCGACGAGCGCCGCCGCCAGGAGGATCCGGGTGAGCATGGTGAGGTTCCTGACATCGGCGACGTTCGGTCCTGGCAGTGTCAGGGGATGCTGACGCGCGGTCAAGCAAGCGCGCCGGTCGCCGTCAGGCTCCGCCCCTGCCGAGCCCGGCGGCCGGCACCGGGCCGGTTACCCTGGCACCGCTTCCCGACGACCCGACCGAAGGCCGCCCCGTGACCTCCACACCCTCCGGAACTGCTCCGCACGACGCGGGGCAGGAGGCCGACGCGCCAGTTCCGCCCGTCACGGCGGCCACCCCGCGACCCACCTGGAGCGACCGGGTCCGGGACGCGTCGACCCGGCGCGCGTTCCGGGTCGCGGTGACCGTGCTGCCGTATGTCGCCGCCGCCGGGCTCGCGCTGCTGGCCGCCCTCTGGACGTACCAGCCCTGGGCGTTCGGGGCCTCGATCGCGAACCCCGGCGGCGACAACCTGGCGTTCCACGCCTGGGTGCAGAACATCGTGGAGTCCGGGTGGTACGAGTCCGGCCCGCGGCTCGCGGCACCGTTCGGGCAGGACAGCCACTCGTACTCGGTCACCGATGACCTGCTGTTCGCCGTGGTCGGCAAGATCCTGGTCCCCCTCACGGGGAGCGTCGGCGCCGCCGTCACCGCCGTGGTGGTGCTCTCGTTCCCGCTCGCCGCGCTGACCGCGGTCGGGCTGGCCCGCACGCTGCGCGTCGGCCGCGTCCCCTCCGTCCTCGTCGGCGTCGCGTTCGCGACCCTGCCGGACCACTTCGTGCGCGGCAGCGGCGGACACATCGCGCTCGCGCAGTCCTGGGTGCTGCCCCTCGGGGCCGTCGCCGCCGTCAGCCTGGTGCACCGCTCCCCGTGGCGCCGACGCCGGCTGCGCTGGCGCGAGGCCGGGATCATCGCCGCCTGCCTCAGCATCGGCCTGGTGAACGCCTACTACGCCGTTTTCGTCGGCATCCTCGTCGCAGCGGCGGCGCTCGGCGCCTGGCGCCTGCACGGGCTGCGCGCCACGGTCGTGCCGGCGCTGCTCCGGGTGGCCGCCCTGGCCCTGCCCGTCGGGTTCGCCGTGTGGCTGGACGCCCGGCTGCTGCCCGACCCGCTCGGCTACCCGTCGATCGACGTCACGCGGTCCGCGGTCGACGCGGACGTCTACGGGGGCAAGATCCTCGCGATGCTCCTGCCGAGCTCCGGGCACCGCCTGGAGGTCCTGCGCAACCTGCGACACCAGTACGACTCGACGTTCCCGAATCCCGCGGAGGGACCCGCACTGGGTGCGGTCGCGGCCGCAGGATTCCTGTTCCTCGTCGTGTGGTCGGTGGTGACGCTGTGGAGCCGGCCGGGTGCCCGGAGGTGGCCGGTGCTGCAGACGCTCGCGGCGCTCACCTGGGTCTCGGTCCTCGCGTACACCGTCGGCGGCATCGGCCAGCTGTGGGCGTTCGCGCTGGACGGCGGGGGGTTGCGCGCGTGGAGCCGGATGCACGTCGTGATCGCCCTCCTGGGGTTGCTCGCCGTGGCGACGCTGCTCACGCGGCTGCGCCGCCGCCCCGTCATCCAGGCCGGTGTCGTCGCCGTCCTCCTGGTGGTCGCCCTGCTCGACCAGACCAGCGGCCGGTGGCGCCCCGACCCGTCGACCGCGCACGCCGTCCGGACGGACGTGAGCGGCCTGACGACCGCCCTGGAGGAACTGCTCCCCGCCGGGGCGATGGTGTACCAGTACCCCGACGTCTCGTTCCCGGTCGCGCAGCGCCAGACCAGCCCCGCGTCCGCGTACGACGGCTTCCTGCCCTATCTGTACTCGTCCCCCGATCTCCGGTGGTCTTACGGAGGGCTCCAGGGCGACCCGACGACCGACTGGCAGCAGGTGCTCGGCGCCCGTCCCGTCGCCGAGCAGCGCGAGCTGCTCACCGCCGCCGGCTTCGGAGCCGTCCTGGTGGACACCGCGACGCTCACGAGCACGCCGGACCAGCTCACCGAGGCCCGCGCCGCGTTCGGGGCGCCCGCCGTCGTCAGTGGGAGCGGACGCTGGGAGGCGTACCTGCTCGACGGGCCGTCGGCGGAGTGCGCACCGCACCAGGCCGAGCTGGCAGATGTCGCGCTCCACCCCGCGCTGCTGTATCCGGGCACCGGGTTCGCGCCCGTCGGCGGTGCCTACCAGAGCGACGGCAGCGGCGAGCTCCGGGTGGTGACCCTGCAGCGCGGCGGGTGGCCGCGCACCGACCTCGCGTTCACGGTCGAGGCACCGGCAGCGGGCGCCCGTCTGACGTGGCCCGACGGCACGACGACGCAGCTCGCGCCGGGTGGGCAGGTCGTGCACTGGTCGGGAGCCGTCGAAGGCCCCGAGTCGGTGATCCGCATCGACGTCGACGACCCTGCCGCCGGCGGCGTGCGGGCCGGCGGGTTCACCGCCGACGTCCTGGGCCGCTCCGCCGCCGCCTGCCTCGCGTCGGCCTCTGCGAGCCCCGCGGCCGGGCCCTGACCCGGCACCTGCCGGGGCCCGGCTGGTAGAGTCGCGCCCCGGCTGCCCGCCGCGGTGGCGCAGCGAGGTCCACCGGGGCCGGCCCGCTGCGGCACGGGTGACGCAGCCGGAGGACACGGCGACCGAACCTGAGGAAGAGCGTGACCGAAGCACGACCGTTGCCCGACGTGGAGCTCTCCGTGGTCGTTCCGGCGCACAACAGCGCCGCGGTGCTGCGACGGACCGTGGACCGCCTCGTCGAGCGGCTCGCCGGGACGACCGCCGAGGTGCTCGTCGTCGAGAACGGCTCGACCGACGGCACGGCCGCGCTCGCTCGCGAGCTCGAGTCGGACGGCCTGCCGCGCGTGCGGGCGCTGACCAGCCCGACGGGCATGGGTGAGGCGCTGCGCGCCGGCATCCGCGCCTCGACCGGACGGCGCGTGCTGCTCACCGCCGACGACCTCCCGTTCGGCTTCGACGACCTCGACCGTGCGGCCGAGCTGGGCACCGAGCCGACGCTGGTCATCGGCTCGAAGGCCCATCCGGACTCGCAGGTGGACCGCGGGTCCGTCCGCTCGCTGTCCACCTGGGGCTTCCGCACGCTGCGCCGCCTCCTGCTGTCCTCGCGCGTCGGCGACTCCCAGGGCACGCTCCTTGCCGACGGAGCCTGGCTGCGCGCGCTCCTCCCCCGGATCGAGGCGCCCGGGTTCCTGTTCTCCACCGAGGTCTGCTACGCCGCGGAGCTCCAGCGCGCGCAGGTCGTCGAGGTACCCGTGCGTCTCGCACCCGACCACGGCCCCAAGGAGTCGACGGTACGGGTGCAGGACGTGTGGCTCATGGGCGCCGGCCTGCTCGCCCTGCGTCGGCGCCGCCGTGTCCTGGCCGAGCCGACGGCCCCCGGGACACCCGCATGAGCGGGACCCGACCGGTCCCGGGCGGCCCCGGACCGGCCCCGGAGGTCCCCGGGGCGGCGGTGGCCGGTCCGCCGACGCGGCGCCAGCTGCTGGTCGACTGGGCGCGACGCGGGCTGATCGTGCTCGTCGTGGCCGCCGCGGTCGTCGCGCTGGTGCGCGAGCGCGACACGATCACGACCACGATCGACGACATCGCCCCCTGGCAGCTGGCGCTGACGCTGGCGGTCACGGTCCTGGGCGTGTACATCGGCATGCTCAGCTGGCGCGCCGTGGTCGTCGGCATCGCCCACCCCGGACCGGGCCGCAAACTGGGCCAGGTCTACCTCGTCGGCCAGCTCGGCAAGTACCTCCCCGGGTCCGTGTGGGCCGTGGTCCTGCAGATGGAGGTCGGGCGGAAGAACAACCTGCCCCGGCCGCAGGTGTTCGTCGCCGCCCTGGTCAGCACCGGGGTCAGCGTGGCCGCGTCGCTCGTCGTCGGGCTGCTCGCCATCCCGCAGCTCGCGCCGGACCACCCGTGGATGACGTGGCTGTACCTCGCGCTCCCCCTGCTGCTGCTGAGCATGCACCCGCGCGTCGTCACGTGGGCGGTCGACCTGGTCCTGCGACTCGTGCGCCGGCCCCGTCTGGACAGCCCGATCACTGCCCGGTCGATCATCGTGTCGTTCCTGCTCGCGGTCACCATGTACTGCGTGTACGGCGTCCACCTGTGGCTGCTGGTGCGTTCGCGCGGCGGGATCGGCCTGGAGAACGCCGCCTTCCTCACCGGCGCGCTGGCCCTCGGCATGACGGTCGGCGTGCTCGCCTTCCTGCTGCCGTCCGGACTCGGCGCACGCGAGGCGGTCCTGGTCGCCGCGCTGGCGACCGTCATGCCGACAGGCGTCGCCCTCGCCTTCGCCGTCGTCTCCCGTGCCATGTTCACCGTCGCCGAGCTCCTGACGATGGCGGTCAGCCTCGCACCCGAGCTCCCCACGGTCCTGCGTCACCGGAGGGCGCGCCGCACGGACCTGCCCGCTCCCCCGACCTGAACGGGCGGTGGGTCAGCCCTCGGGGAGCTCGAACAGGAGCATCGCCCCGCCGAGGTCTCCCGCGGACTCCCAGTGCTGCTGGGCGTAGTCCAGCGCGGCGTCGCCCGGCTCGAGCAGCACGTGCGTGGCGCCGAACCGGTCCCCCAGCGCCAGCAGCTGGTCGGGCCGCAGCTGGTGGAACCCCCCGGTCCCGCACTCGAGCGGGGTCGGGACCCCGAGCGCACGGAGACGCTCGTTGTACTGCTGCCAGGGCTCGCCGCCATAGGGCACGCTCTTGCAGTCGACGACGACGGCGCGCCGGCTCATCAGGCGCAGCCAGGTGAAGTCGGGACGTGCCGCGATCACCGACCCGGGCGGCGTGAGCTCCTCGACGCGGTGGCCCATCGACACGGCACCGTCGTCGGGCTTGTAGTCCACCCGCAGCGGCACGAACCCTGTCGCCCTGGCCCCGAACGCCAGAAGCACGGCCACGGTCAACGCCGCGCCCGCCCGGACGGCGGCCGGCAGCAGGCGCGGGCGCCACGGGCCGACCACCAGAGTGGCGACGGCCATGCCGGCCACCAGCGCCACGGCGATGAGGAACGTCGCCGTGGGGACGTTCTCGATGTTCGTCCGGAACCGCGTGAGGTTGGCGTACGTCAGGCCGTGCCAGAGCACGAACACCCCGACGCCGACGGCCGACAGCAGCAGCCCGAGCCCGCGGCGCCGCACGTCCGTCGCCCGTGACAGCAGCAGGACGCACGTGAACGGGGCGAAGGGCGCGATGCCCATGACGAAGCGGTACAGGAAGAACTGCTCCCCCAGCGTCTGGAAGGGCTCGATGTCGGCGAGGTCCGTGACGAGCGCGACCAGCACCACCAGGGCGGGTGCGACGAGCAGAGCGGCGGCTCGCAGCGACCGCCGGGGAGTGACGAGCGCGGCAGCGACACCGAGGAGGACCACGACGACCCCGTCGCGGACCACCACCGGAGGCCACGTGTCCGGGGCGCAGTGCCCGGGCGACGCGGTCGCGCAGATGTCGACGACGTCCTGGGACCCCGCAACGAGGCCGCGCAGCACGCCCACGCCGTACACGGCGCCGAGGATGAGCGCCACGGCGAGCGGGAACCACCGCACGACCCGGTCGCGCGTCCGGTCGCGCTGGACGACCCATGCCACGAGCAGGGCTCCCGCGACCACCGTGCCGTGCTGCACGTGCACGACGGTGGTGAGCGCCGCGACGACGAGCGCCGCGCGGTCGCGGCGCGTGATGAGCAGGACCACGGTGAGGAACCCCAGGGCCCCGCCGAGGCCGTTCGGCACGGCCTCGCGGTGGATCACGAGGAACGTGCCGAGCGCGAAGTACGGGCCGGTGACGAGCATGGCGCCGGCCAGCAGCTCCAGGCCCCGGGCACGCCGAGGCAACCAGGCGTCGGCGAGGAGCACCACGCCGAGAGCGGTGACGACGACGGAGGCGAGCCAGTACGCGAAGTACACCGGCGCCCGCAGCCCGGCGCTCTCGGCGACTGCGGTGATCGCGTCGAACAGGATGTGCGGCTGCGGGGCGTCGGCGTTGAACCAGTCGTTGACGTACGCGGTCGGATCAGCCCACGAGATGCCCTTGATGGACAGGAGCACCTGCTCGCCGTAGCCGTACTCGTACCCGGCGGCGACGGCCTGCGTCGCGAGCACGATGACCAGCGCCACCGCCGCGACGCGCGCGACCAGCCGCGTCCGGCGGTGCGCGGCGACCCGGGTCAGCGTCCCCCCCGGGTCACGCTGGCGGCCCAGGACGACCTCCCGGGCCGCCGTCATGCGGGGAGGGTGACGGACCGGCCGGACACCGCCGCCTCGAGCAGGCACTCGGCCACGAGCAGCGTGGCGAGGCCTTCCCGCAGCGAGACGACGTCGTCCCGCACGCCGAGCACGGCGTCACGGAACGCCTCGTGCTCCAGGCGCAGCGGCTCGCGCTTGGCCAGGGCGAACCTCGTGATGTCGCCCTCGGTCACTCCGCGGAAGTTCGCGACCGAGTCCCACTCGGTGGCAAAGGTGCCGTTGGCGTAGTGGGTGAGGTCCACGCCGATCGTGTCGGCCACGAAGGCCCCGCGCTCGCCGGTCACCACCGTGAGCCGCTCCTTCATCGGGGACAGCCAGTTCACGAGGTGGTTCACGATCGTCCCGTTGGCGAGCCGTCCCGTGGCCGCGACCAGGTCCTCGTGCTCGCGCCCGCTCCGTGCGGCGACCTGCGCCGCGACCGTGGTGTACGGGCTCCCGGCGATCCACGCCGTGAGGTCGATGTCGTGGGTCGCGAGGTCCTTGACCACGCCCACGTCCGCGATCCGCTGCGGGAACGGCCCCTGCCGCCGGGTGACGATCTGGTAGACGTCGCCCAGGTCGCCGGACAGCACGCGCGAACGCAGCGACTGCAGGGCGGGGTTGAACCGCTCGATGTGCCCCACGGCGCCGACCAGCCCCGCGGCCTCGAAGGCGTCCACCAGGCGCTGCGCCCCGGTGACGTCCGCAGCGATGGGCTTCTCGACCATCGTGTGCACACCTGCGGCCGCGAGCTCGAGGCCCACCGGCTCGTGGGAGATCGTCGGCGCCGCCACGACAGCCATGTCGACGCCTGCGGCGACGAGCTGGGCGACTTCGCCGTACACGGGGATCCCCGCGGCAACGCCGTGAACGTCACCCGTGGGGTCGACGGCGCCGACCAGGTCGACGCCCGGGAGCTCGCGCAGCACCCGCGCGTGGTGCCGCCCCATCGAGCCGAGGCCCACGAGCCCCGCCCGGAGCGCGCCCGCCATCAGGCACCCGCCCGGGCGAGCGTGTTCACCGCGGTGACGATGCGCTCGAGGTCGTCCGGGGTGAGCGAGGGGTGCACCGGCAGCGAGAGGACCTCGCGGGCGGCCTGCTCGGTGACCGGCAGGTCCACGTCCAGGCCGAACGACGGCAGCCGGTGGTTGGGGATGGGGTAGTACACCCCGCATCCCACGGCGTGCTCCTCGCGCAGCGCGGCTGCGAACGCGTCGCGGTCGCCGGGCACGCGCACCGTGTACTGGTGGTACACGTGGATGCTCCCCTCGGCGACGGTCGGCGTGGCGACCCCCTCGAGATGCGCGTCCAGGAACGCGGCGTTGGCCTGGCGCTGCGCGGTCCAGCCGGCGAGCCGGCGCAGCTGCACCCGCCCGATCGCGGCGTGCAGGTTGGTCATCCGGGCGTTGAACCCGACGATCTCGTTCTCGTACTGCCGCTCCATCCCCTGGTTGCGCAGCAGGCGGAGCGTGCGGGCGATCTCCGGCGTCGCCGCGGACACCATGCCGCCCTCGCCCGAGGTCATGTTCTTCGTGGGGTAGAGCGAGAACATGGCGAAGTCGCCGAACGTCCCCACCAGGTGCCCGTCGCGCCGCGCGCCGTGCGCCTGCGCGGCGTCCTCGAACAGCGCGAGGCCGTGCTCGTCCGCGACCTCGCGCAGCCCCGCGACGTCCGCCGCGTGCCCGTACAGGTGGACCGGCATGATCGCCCGCGTCCGCGCGGTGACGCGAGCGCGCACGTCCTGCGGGTCGAGGCAGTACGAGCCCGGCTCGATGTCCGCGAACACCGGCGTGGCGCCGGTGAGTACGACGGCGTTGGCCGTGGCCGCGAAGGTGAACGACGGGACGATCACCTCGTCACCGGGTCCGATGCCGCAGGCGAGCAGGCCGAGGTGCAGGCCGGCGGTTCCGGAGTTCACCGCCACCGCGGCGCGTCCCTCCAGCAGCTCGGCGCTGAACTCCTCCTCGAACGCCGCGACCTCCGCGCCCTGGGCGAGCTGTCCCGAGCGGAGCACGGCGTCCACCGCCGCGCGCTCCTCGTCCCCGATGATCGGCTTCGCCGCCGGGATGAGCTCCTTCTCCGTCACTTGGCCACCTCGCGCAACGTGCCGTCCTCGTTCTCTCGGTACAGGTCGCCCGTCTGCGGGCAACGCCACAGGTCGCCGTCGGCCTCCAGCGGCCGCCCGGCGCGCCCCACCCACCCGATCCGGCGCGCCGGCACCCCGGCGACCAGAGCGTGGTCGGGGACGTCGTGCACCACGACCGCGCCTGCCGCGACGAGCGCCCACCGCCCGATCTCCACCGGGGCGACGCACACCGAGCGTGCCCCGATGGACGCTCCCGTGCGGACCGTCACCCCGACGGCCTGCCAGTCGTGCGCGGACTTGAGCTCCCCCTCGGGCGTCACCGCCCGGGGGTACTCGTCGTTGGTCAGGACCACCGCGGGGCCGATGAAGACGCCGTCCTCGATCTCGGCCGGCTCGTAGACGAGCGCGTGGTTCTGGATCTTGGTCCGGGACCCGATGCGGACGCCCGAGCCGATGTACGCGCCGCGGCCGACGATGCAGTCCGCACCGATGACCGCTCCCTCGCGGATCTGGGCCAGGTGCCAGATCCGGGTGCGCTCGCCGACCACGGCGTCCGGGGACACGTCGGCGATGGGCTCGTTCGGATGCTCCACGGCTCCCTCTCCACTGCGCTGGCACCTCCGCGCCCGCACCGAGCCGGCGGGTGCACGGCCGCGGGGGCCGGCGGCACAGGCACACTACCAAGCGAGCGACCCTCTCCCCCGAGGACCGCACGACGCGAGCACCCGCGGGGCGGGCTCGCGGTAGGCTCCCTCGACCGACCTCTGGAGGAAGTGGACCCGCATGCGCATGCTCGTCACCGGCGGTGCCGGCTTCATCGGCTCGAACTTCGTGCACCAGGTGGTGCGGGAGCACCCGGAGGTCGAGGTGACCGTGCTCGACGCCCTGACCTACGCGGGCGACGAGAAGAGCCTGGCCCCGGTGTGGGACGCCGTCACGTTCGCCAAGGGCAGCATCACGGACCACGACGTCGTGGACGACCTGGTGCGGAACGCTGACGTGGTCGTGCACTTCGCGGCCGAGTCGCACAACGACAACTCGCTGCACGACCCGTGGCCGTTCGTGCACACCAACGTGATCGGCACCTACACGCTGCTCGAGGCCGTGCGCCGGTACGACGTGCGCTACCACCACATCTCCACCGACGAGGTCTACGGCGACCTGGAGCTGGACGACCCGGCGAAGTTCACGCCGGACACCCCGTACAACCCGTCGAGCCCGTACTCCTCGACCAAGGCGTCCTCCGACCTGCTGGTGCGCGCCTGGGCCCGGTCGTTCGGCGTGCGCGCCACGATCTCGAACTGCTCGAACAACTACGGCCCGTACCAGCACGTGGAGAAGTTCATCCCGCGCCAGATCACGAACGTCGTCGACGGCGTGCGGCCCAAGCTCTACGGCACCGGCGAGAACGTCCGCGACTGGATCCACGTCGAGGACCACAACTCCGCCGTGTGGGACATCATCACCAAGGGCCGCATCGGCGAGACGTACCTGATCGGCGCCGACGGCGAGGAGAACAACAAGGCCGTCGTCGAGCTCATCCTCGAGCTCATGGGCCTCGAGCCCGACGCGTACGACCTCGTGAGCGACCGCCCGGGCCACGACCTGCGCTACGCGATCGACTCGACGAAGCTGCGCACCGAGCTCGGCTGGGCACCGCGCTACACGACGTTCCGCGACGGCCTGGCCGCCACGATCGACTGGTACCGCGCGAACGAG
>JAEWEJ010000256.1 GCA_023389455.1 Actinomycetes bacterium
GCGCCTGCTGCCGTGGTCCCGGCCGACCGGCCGGCGGGTGGCCCCGGCAGCGTGTGACCGCGCGCCTCGGGTGAGGGGAGGCCGGCCCCTCGGGCGAGCACGGCCTCCTGGCCGGGACCGAGGCGACGGTCGTCGTCGACCGACCGGCACGGCCGGGCCGTGGGGGCGTCGTGGCGGGGGCGACCCCGGCGTGGTCCGGGGCGGTCGGTGTGGGTGCCGCACGCCATGATGGGGGCGTGAGCGACGTGACCCCCGCGACCCCCGAGCACGACGTCCCGGCCGAGGCCCGCCACCGGTGGACCGCGCTGGCGGAGCAGGTCCGGGCGGACCAGTTCGCGTACTACGTGCGCGACGCCCCGTCGTCGTCGGACGCCGCGTACGACGAGCGGATGCGTGAGCTGGAGCGGCTGGAGCAGGAGCACCCGGGCCTGCGGACGCCGGACTCGCCGACCCAGCGGGTCGGCGGGACGTTCTCCACCGAGTTCACGGCCGTCGAGCACGTGCAGCGGATGCTCTCGCTGGACAACGCGTTCTCGCGCGAGGACCTCGTGGCGTGGTCCGAGCGCGTGCACCGGGACCTGGAGACCACGGCCCCGCTGGACTACCTGTGCGAGCTGAAGATCGACGGGCTGGCCATCGCGCTGCTGTACGAGAACGGGCGGCTGGTGCGTGCGGCCACCCGCGGCGACGGCCGGACCGGGGAGGACGTCACGCTCAACGTCCGCACCATCCCGACGATCCCCGACGTCCTGGCGGGCGACCCGGCGACGCACCCCGACCTCATCGAGATCCGCGGTGAGGTGTTCCTGCCCGTCGAGGCGTTCCGCGCGCTCAACGAGGCGCAGGTCGCCGCCGGCCGGGCGCCCTTCGCGAACCCCCGCAACGCGGCGGCGGGCTCGCTGCGGCAGAAGGACCCGCGCGTGACGGCGACGCGGCCGCTGCGCATGTACGCCCACGGCATCGGCGCGCTCACCTGGGGTCAGGGGCGCGGCACCGGCATCGAGCGGCAGTCGCAGGTCTACGACCTGCTGGCCGGCTGGGGCGTGCCGACGTCCACGCACACGCGCGTCGTGGGGAGCCTGGACGAGGTCTGGGAGCGGGTCGCGTACTTCGGCGAGCACCGGCACGACGTGGAGCACGAGATCGACGGCATCGTCGTCAAGGTGGACGACATCGCGCTGCAGCGGCGCCTGGGCGCGACCAGCCGTGCACCGCGCTGGGCGATCGCCTACAAGTACCCGCCGGAGGAGGTGAACACGCGCCTGCTGGCGATCGAGGTCGGCATCGGACGGACCGGGCGCGCGACGCCCTTCGCCGTCATGGAGCCCGTGCTCGTCGCCGGCAGCACGGTGCGCCAGGCCACGCTGCACAACCAGGACGTCGTGCGGGCCAAGGGCGTGCGGATCGGCGACATGGTCGTGCTGCGCAAGGCGGGCGACGTCATCCCCGAGATCGTCGGCCCCGCGCCGCAGGCACCGGGCGACGACGTGCCGCGCGTGCAGTGGCACATGCCCGCCGACTGCCCCGAGTGCGGCACGCCGCTGCGCCCCATGCGCGAGGGGGACGTGGACCTGCGCTGCCCCAACGCGCAGGGCTGCCCGGCGCAGGTCCGCGGGCGGCTCGAGCACATCGGGTCGCGCGGCGCGTTCGACATCGAGGTGCTCGGCGAGGTCACCGCCGCGGCGCTGACGCAGCCCGAGGTGCCCGAGACGCCCCCGGTCCCCAACGAGGCGTACCTCTTCGACCTGGTCGGCTACGGGCCGGACGCCCCGCCGGACGAGGTCGACCGCGTGCGCACCGCGAGCCTGGCGCGGCTCGCGGAGGTCGAGGTCGTCGTCCGCGACACCGAGACCGGCCTGCCGAAGGAGGACGAGGACGGCACCCTGCGCCGCCGCACCCCGTTCCGGCGCACGCTCAAGCACACGAAGGCGCAGCGCGCCGCGGCGGAGGCCGAGGGCCGCACGCTGCCGGACTGGGAGCCCTCGGAGGCCGCGCGCACGCTGCTGGACCAGCTCGACCTCGCGAAGACCAAGGAGCTGTGGCGCGCGATCGTCGCGCTCAGCATCCGCAACGTCGGCCCGACGGCGGCGCGCGCGCTGGCCCAGGAGTTCGGGTCGATGGCGGCGCTGCGGGCGGTCGTCGACCCGGGCGTGACCCCCGACGACGGCCTCGCGCAGGACGCCCTGGACCTCGACGCCACCGACGGCTCCGACGGAACCGTGGCGGACCCGCGGGCCGCGTGGCGCGCGCAGGCGGTCGAGCGCCTCGCCGGGGTCGAGGGCGTCGGGCCCACGATCGCGCAGTCGCTGCTCGACTGGTTCGCCGAGCCGTGGCACCGCGAGATCGTCGACCGCTGGGCGGCCGCGGGCGTGGTCATGGCGGACGCCACCGACGACTCCACGCCGCGCACCCTCGAGGGCGTGACCGTCGTGGTGACCGGCAGTCTCGACGGCTTCAGCCGCGACGGTGCCAAGGAGGCGATCCTGGTCCGCGGGGGCAAGGCGTCCGGCTCGGTGTCGAAGAAGACGGACTTCGTGGTGGTCGGCGAGAACGCCGGGTCCAAGGAGACCAAGGCACGCGAGCTGGGGCTGCGGATCCTCGACGAGGCGGGGTTCGAGGCGCTGCTCGCCGGCGGACCGGCGGCCGTGGCACCCGCCGGCGACGCGACGGACGGGGCGCCCGCTGACGACGCCGTGCCCGGTGGCGCGGACGGCGCCGACCGGTGAGCGCGCGCCCGGGTCCGTCCGGGACGGTCGGGCAGGTGCCTGTCGGCACGGTGGGACCGGTGCGGGTGCGGGCCGCGACGCGCGCGGACCTCGACCAGCTGGGTGAGGTGACCGCGCGCGCCTACGTCGCCGACGGCATCGTCGACGCGGACCACTGGTACGCCCGGGAGCTGCGCGACGCGGCCCGGCGGGTCGCCGAGGCCACGGTGCTGGTCGCGGTCGCCCCCGAGCCGGACGCCTTGCCCCCGCGGACCAGGATCGC
>JAEWEJ010000263.1 GCA_023389455.1 Actinomycetes bacterium
GTGCAGGGCCTCGAGCTCGACACGGTGGGCGCCGCGCTCGCGGGCCCAGCGGGCGACCGCGCGGGCCTCGGTGACGAGGTCGGGGCTGCGCACCCAGCCCAGGGCGTCGAGGCGACGCACCCGCACGTCGCCCTCCATCGCCCGGGCCGAGCCCTCGGCCGTGCGCGCGGCCTGCTCCAGCAGGTCCCGTGCCGTGGCGGTGTCGCCGCACGCCGCCGCGGCGGTGGCCTCCGCGGTGAGCGAGTACCGCGCCATCCCGGTCAGGTCGGTCTCGTCGAACCGTGCGCGGGCCGTCGCCAGGTGCGTGCGGGCCTCGCTCCACGAGCCCTCGGCGATCGCGAGCAGCCCGAGCGCGGTGTGCACGGTCGACCACTCGACGGCGATCGGCTCGTCGTCCGACGTGGGCGCCAGCGCGGCCCGGACGGCCTCGAGCTCGCCGGACCACAGGAGCGTGAAGAACATCGCGACGAGCACCTCGCCGCGCCCCCAGCGGTGCTGGTCCTCGTGCGCCGCCGCGATCTCCGCGAACCGCGTGCACAGCGCGAACGCCTGGTGCAGCCGGCCGCTCTCGCCCAGCGCCATCGCGGTCGGCGGCGCCAGCGACACGCGCCGTGCCGGGTAGGCCGCGCCCTCCAGCGCAGCCAGGGCCGCGTCCAGGGTGTCGAGCCGGCCCGCGTAGCCGAGCCGGATGAGCCGGGTCACCTCGACCTCGTCACGCCACCGCAGCACCGGCAGCACCGGGTCGGCCTCCTCGAGCGGGCGCACGATCCCGTCCAGCACGGCCAGCGCACGGTCCACGTCGCTCAGGCGCCGGTGGGCCACGAGCGTGGCCATGTCCGCCACGTGCAGCAGCAGGGTGACCGTCGGGACGTCGAACGGGCCGGCCGCCAGCAGCTCGGCCGCGCGTGCGAAGTCACGCTCGGCCTCCGCGAGCTGCGTGAGCATGACGCGCGCGTCACCCCGCACGGTGAGCAGGTGCGCCGCGAGAGGGCCGTCCGGGGTGGAGGCCAGGGCGCCGGTCGCGAGCATCACGACCGAGTCGTACTGGTGGATCGCGAACGCCGCCTCCAGCGCCTGGTGCACCCGCGCGGGCGGCACGTCCATGCCCAGGTCGATCGCCAGGGCGACCGAGCGGATCAGCGACCCGGCGGCCACGCCCTGCGCGACGGGGGCGTCCAGCGCCCGCTGCAGCAGCTCGCGCTGCCGTGACGCGGGGATCCAGGCGCGCGCGACCTCCGCGTACGCGGGCGTCGTCAGGTCCACGACGCGCACCGTGCCGCCGGTGACGGTCGGTGCCGTCGTCGTGGTGACCGCACCGGCCAGCACGAGCTCGTCGACGGCCGCGGCCGGCACCAGGTCGAGCAGCACCTCGAGCGCGACCGGGCAGACCACCGCGCACACCTCGAGCGCGGACCGCCCCTGCGCGCTGACGCCCTGCAGGTCCAGCTCGGCCAGGTCCAGCACCCGCGACTGCGGGGTCGGCCCGCCGCGCCACACCCAGGCGCCGTTGCTCAGGCCGAGCGCGTCCGACGCCAGCGCGTCGTGCACGGCCTCGCGCAGCCGCATCGCGCTGCCGCCGGACGCGCGCCACAGCCGGTGGGCGGTGTCGGCCGTGACCGGGCCTCCCAGCTCGGCCACCAGCCAGCGCTCGGCCGTCTCGCGCGTCAGCGGCCCGACGTCGAGGCGCTCGACGACGTCGTCCTTCCACAGCGCGGCCCACGGCGCGCGCGCGGCCCAGCTCAGGCGCAGCGTCGCGACGACCTGCACGGAGCCCTGCCGCACGAGCCACTCGAGGGCGCGTGCCGAGGCGTCGTCCAGGCGGTGGGCGTCCTCGACCCGCAGCACCAGCCGGCCGTCGCCCCGGCGTCGCTCGAGCCCTGCGGCGAGCGCGCCGAGGGTCGCCGCGAGGTCGCCGAAGGGCGCGTCGAGGCCGTCCAGGAGGGGCTCGAGCGCACCGAGCGGCAGCGCGTCGTGCGTCCCGGCGCCGCTGATGTGGACGACCGTCAGGTCGTCGTGCTCCGTGCGCAGCCGGTCCAGGGCGCGGGTCACGGCCTGGGTCTTGCCGGTGCCGGCGTCGCCGACCAGCAGGACGCTGCGCCCGGCGCCCAGGGACGTCACCAGGCGCTCGACCATGGCGGGGTTCATGACGGAGGCGGGGGCCGCCGTGGGCGTGGCGCTCGTCGGGGTGGTGGGGGCCTGCCGCTGCGTGGGGACGGAGGACGAGGTCGCCCGGGGCCGTCCCGCGCGCGTGCGTGCGTCGGACGTGGACATAGCGCCTCCGGGCGGTTCGTGCGGGGGTCGAACGTCGCCTGCGCGTGGCACGGGGGTGAGCCCCGGTCCGGTCCGTGAGACGGGTAAGTGCGACGAAGGGGTGCCGAACGCTCGGGAGGGTGGCGAGGTTCACTCCACCGGGGGTCCCCCGCACGGCCGCCGTCGAGGCGCTTGCGGAACCTCGGTAGCGATTACCGATGTCCCCGCCGGACCCCCCTGCCTAGCCTCACGACGACCCGCGACGCGCCGGACCGGACCGGCCCCAGCGGCGGCGACCTCACGACCGAGAGAAGGACCCACCAGTGCCCACCTACACCGCGCCCGGCGTGTACGTCGAGGAGATCCCCTCGTCCCAGAAGGTGCTGACGTCGGCGCCCACCGCCGTGACGGCCTTCGTGGGCTTCACCGCGACGGCCCCCACCGACGACCCGGCCGACCCGCAGGGCCTGGCCCCGCGCCTGGTGACGAGCTGGACCCAGTACGAGGCGCTGTACGGCGGGTTCGTCGAGGGCGCCATGCTGCCCCTGTCGGTGTACGGCTACTTCCTCAACGGCGGCACGCAGGCGTACATCGTCCGCGTCCCCAACGCCGAGCCGTCGGGCAAGCCGGCCACGCTCGAGCTGCCCGCGGCGGACCGCGCGCTGGGCCTGCCCGTCGCCGTCGAGTCCGTCGAGCCCGACGCGCAGCTGTCCGTCGCGGTGCGCAGCGACGACGCCCCCGAGGACCTCGAGGGCCCGACGACGTTCACGCTGACCGTCCTCGACGGCGGTGAGGTCGTCGAGGAGCACCCGGGCCTCAGCCTGGGCGGGCCGCGCGACGCCGCGACGGTCGTCAACAAGACGTCCACCAAGGTGAAGCTGGAGATCCGCCTCGACGAGGCGACCGACCTGTCCAGCCAGCTCGAGCTGCTGCGCCCCGGCACCTACGACCTGCAGCAGGCCGAGCCCGTCAAGGTGCCCGTCACGGGTCGCAAGTTCGCCGGCTCCGAGGCCGCCCGCACGGGCATCAACGGCCTGGCGATCGCCGAGGACGTCACGATCGTGGCGGTCCCCGACCTGGTCACCGCCGCGACGCGCGAGGACGGCACGCTGGACCTCGGGCTGTGGAAGGCCGTGCAGACGGCCCTCATCGCGCACTGCGAGCAGCACGCCAACCGCATGGCCCTGCTCGACGCGCCCCCCGGGATGACGCCCCAGCAGGTCAAGGAGTGGCGCTCCGAGGTCGCGCAGTACGACTCGGCGTTCGCGACCATGTACTACCCGTGGATCAAGGTCGAGAACCCCCTCGGCTCCGGTGCGTCGGCCGAGATCGTGGTCCCGCCGTCGGGGCACGTCGCCGGCGTGTGGGCCCGCACGGACGAGACGCGCGGCGTGTGGAAGGCCCCGGCCAACGACACGATCCGCGGCGTCCTGGACGTCGAGCGCACCGTGTCGCAGAACGAGCAGGGCTTCCTCAACCCGATCGGTGTCAACGCGATCCGCCCGTTCGGCACGCGCGGCATCCGCATCTGGGGCGCCCGCACCCTGGCGTCGGACACCGACTGGCAGTACGTCAACGTGCGCCGCCTGTTCAACATGGTCGAGTCGACGATCCTCGAGGGCACCCAGTGGGCCGTCTTCGAGCCGAACGACGTGACCCTGTGGGAGGGCGTCAAGCGGACCCTCACCGGCTACCTGCACGGCCTGTGGCAGTCCGGCGCCCTGTTCGGGTCCACCTCCGAGCAGGCGTTCTTCGTCCGCTGCGACGAGACCACCAACACCCCGGAGTCGATCGACGCCGGCCGCCTCGTCGTCGAGGTCGGGCTCGCGCCCGTCAAGCCCGCGGAGTTCGTCGTCTTCCGCATCAGCCAGAACAAGCAGAGCGCGGCCTGACGGCCCGAGCCCGCCCCCCACCACCACAGGAGCACCCCATGGCAAGCAGCGGCACCGGCCTGTTCAGCGCCGACCCGATCGTCTCCCAGAACTTCTTCCTCGAGATCGACGGGCAGGTCGTCTCCGCCCTCATCTCGGTGTCCGGCCTCGACGTCGAGGTCGGCGTCGGCAAGGTCACCCAGATCGGCGCCGACGGCAAGAAGCAGCAGGTCAAGTTCCTCGGCCAGACCGTCGAGGTGCCGGACCTGCAGCTCACGCGCGTCGCCCCCGGCGACGTCACCAACGACCCGCTGTGGAAGTGGTTCAAGGCCGTGCGCGAGGGCGGCCTGAGCGGGTCGCGCGACACCAACCGCAAGAACGGCTCCGTCGTGCTCTACGACGCCGGCGCCAAGGAGGTCGCGCGGTTCAACTTCTTCAACGGCTGGCCCAGCAAGATCTCGACCGACCAGCTGTCGGTCGACGGGTCGGACGCCATCAAGGAGACCGTGTCCCTGGTGATCGAGCGCCTCGAGAGGGTCAAGTGACCCTGCGCACCCGGTACGAGTTCACGCTCCCTCGCGGGTACGTCGACCGCGAGGGGGCGTTGCACCGGCAGGGCGTCATGCGGCTGGCGACGGCGCGCGACGAGCTCGAGCCGCTGCGCGACCCCACGATCAGCGGCCCGGACGACCCGCGGCTCACCGTCGTGGTGCTCGCGCGGGTCGTCGAGCGGCTGGGTGCGCTGGAGCTGGTGACGACGCACGAGATCGAGGGCCTGTTCGCCGCCGACCTGGCGTACCTGCAGGACTTCTACGGCGTCATCAACTTCGGCACGCCTGCCGAGGTCGAGGAGTTCCTGGCCGGCCAGGACGACGTGGCCGCCGTGGCCCCCGCGGCGCCCGCCGCCGTCGTGGAGCCGACCCCGGCCGCCGACGTCCCGGACGCGGGCTTCGTGCCGTCCGCGCGTCCGGCGCGCTCGGCGATCGAGGAGCTCCCGGCCGAGACCCGGTGAGCGGACGGTGCTGCGCTACCCCGTCGACGCGGTCTGGCAGGAGATCGCCTACCTGGCGTACCACCTGCACTGGCCGCTCGACGACCTGCTGGACCTCGAGCACCTCGACCGGGTCCGCATGGTCCGGGCGGTCGCGGCGATGAACGAGCAGGCGTGGGAGGCGGTGCGCGACAGTGTCTGAGCAGACGCCCCTGGGCGGTGGTGTGCCGACGACGTCCGGCAGGTTCCTGCTGGAGGTCGACGGCGTGGAGATCGGCACGTTCCGTGAGGTGCAGGGCCTGCGCCTCGACGTCGACGTCGTCGAGCACGTCGAGGGTGGCCAGAACGGGTACGTGCACCAGCTGCCCGGCGTGATGCGCTGGCCGCACCTGGTGTTCACGCGCGGCATGGTGCAGTCCGACGCGCTCTTCGGCTGGGTGCAGCGGTCGTCCGGGCAGGGCTTCGCCGGCAACGGCGACACCCTCACGCGTGCCACCGGCGCCGTGACGGTCCTCGACGACCGCGGCAACCGCATGCGCTCGTGGGAGCTCGACGGCGTCTTCGCCGTGAGCTGGACGGGGCCGTCGCTGTCCGCCGACTCCGACGCGCCGCTGACCGAGTCGCTCGAGGTCGCGCACCACGGGTTCCGCGCGGTGACGCGGTGACGGGGCCGGACCCGGTGACCGGCACGCGCGCGTCGCGGCCGGCCCCGGCGACCCCGCTGGGCGCGGCCGTCGCGCAGC
>JAEWEJ010000036.1 GCA_023389455.1 Actinomycetes bacterium
CGAAGACCAGGTACCAGAGGTTCAGCCAGGGGTCGGTCGAGAGGTGGACGAGCGCGAAGGCGACGCTCGAGACCAGGACGCCGAGGGCGAGCCCCGCCCGCGCACCCCGCGCCCAGCCTCCCGCGACACGGAGGACGAGGCCGCGGAACCCGTACTCCTCGCCGGCGGCCTGCAGCGGCGTGAGCAGCAGCGTGGCCAGGACCAGCCAGAGCACCTCGGTCCAGGGCGCGGGGATCTGCGGCAGCGGCGTCCAGTAGGTGAACGCCATGACGGCGAGCATCGCGGGCATGAGGAGCAGCAGCGCCCGCCCGAACAGGTCGAAGCGGAACCGCGAGGCCACCGAGTGGAGCGAGGGGGCTGGTACCCCGTAGAGCCAGCGTTGGATGAACATGCTCCAGGGGATGAGCAGCGCGACCGAGGCCAGGCCGGCTGCGTGGACCAGGGGCGTGGACCAGGCGCGGGCCTCGGTGCCGTTCGCCGCGTCCACGGCGGCCGCGGCCGCGGTGAGGACGACGGCGGAGACCATCATGCCGACGACCAGCAGGAGGATCGCGAGGATGCCTCGGCCGATCCTGCGGCTCTCGCCGGCGAGGACGCGGTGGTACTCGGTCCGGGGTGCGACGGTGCTCGTGCGGTGGTTCATGGTGGGTTCCTCTCGGGGAGCGTGGCCGCCGCGGTTGCTCCGCGGCCGTCGCCACCGGCCGTGACCTGCGCCGGGGCTCACCGAACACCGTGTTGTCGGAACAGGGTCAACACCCCGCGCTGCGGGATCGGCGGGCGGGCCGGCCGATGGTCAGCCCGCGCTCACCCCGTCGCGTGCAGCGTCACCGCGCCCACCACCGCGACCGTGCCGACGAGCGTGCCCGCCGCGTCCCAGGCGCGTTCCAGGACGCGGTCGGCGTCGTACCCGAGCGTCGTCAGCGACCCGACGACGACGGCCGCGCCCACGCCGTACGCCGCGTAGGCCGTCAGGGGCGTGACCAGCAGGCGCTCGCGCCACGACCCCGTGGTCCCCAGCAGCGGCAGCGCGAAGTTGCCGCCGCGGGTCCACAGGCCGTTGAGCAGCGGCGCGGACCGCCACCAGCGTGGCGGGCGCGGTTCCCACGGCCAGAGCAGCGGCACCCCGCTGCCGGTGAGCATGTCGCCCGCCACGTGGACGGTCGCCCCCAGCGCGACGGCCACCGGTAGCCAGTCCCACTCCGTGGGGGCGGCGACGGTGATGAACCCGGCGAGGCCGAGCGCGAGCGCCCAGGCGTCGGGACGCCGACGTGCCAGCCCGAGCGCGCGGGCGGCGAACGCGACGAGGAGCACCGACAGGATCCCCGCCCCGAGCGCCAGCTCGCCGAGGGGCCCCGCCGAGACCGTCACCTGGCCCGCACCCCAGGCGATCGCGGTGAGCACCGCGATGCCCAGCACGGAGTGCGTCCCGTTGCGGTGCCCGCCCGCGACGCGACCGACGACGTCGCACACCCACTCGGACACCGGCGGCAGCGAGTGCGCGATCGTCGCGTCGTGGTGGTCCGCGTCGGGGGCCAGCGCCGCGCCCGCGCACACCACCGCGCCGGTCACGACGCCCAGCGCGGAGACGGGGTACCAGCCGAGCGTCCACGGGGCGGTCGACGCCACCGCGACCCACGCCGCGGCACCGCACAGGGCGTGGCTGGCGCCCCTCATCGGGGCTCCGCGTGGGTCGTGTCGAGCGGACGGGGGTGGCGCACGGCCAGGCGCACGGTCGGACTCCGGTGCTGGTCTGATCGGGTGGGTGACGCCCCACCTCAGCCGTTCGGGTGACGGGCGTCAAACCGCCGGTGTGTCCGCCCAGCGCGTGTCCACCGGCCGCCCCGGTGGCGCGGCGGGGGGACGACCGTCGTGCGCCTGTCGCACCCCGGTGCCAGCATCGGTGCCCATGAGCGACGACACCTTCGGCACCATCCCGCCCGGTGAGCGCGTCTCCAGCGGTGCGCCCCGTCTGCGCGCCACGTCGATCACCATCAGCACGCCGCGGCCGCACGAGGCCGCGCGGTTCTACGCGCGGCTGCTCGGCGGGCGGATCACCGCACTCGACGAAGCGGCGCCCGACGACCCGGACGGCATCACGTGGGCCCAGGTCCAGCCCCTGCCGGGGGACGTGGGCATGACCATCAACCTCGAGCACGAGCGCGCGTGGAGCCCACCGGTGTGGCCCGCGCGCCCGGGCGAGCAGCGCTCGACCCAGCACCTCGACGTCCAGGTCGACGACCTCCCCGCGGCCGTGGCGTGGGCGCTGGAGTGCGGCGCACGTGAGGCGTCACCGCAGCCCCAGGACGAGGTGCGGGTCATGCTCGACCCGGACGGCCACCCGTTCTGCCTGTTCCTGTGAGCCGGGCAGGCCCGTACCGCGGCATCTCGCGGCGCAGCGTCCTGGGCATGGGGGTCCTCGGGCTGGTGGCCGCGTGCGCGCCGGCTCGACCCGGGGCCGGCACGCCGGCGACGTCGGCACCCGTGCCGTCACCCACCGCGTCGCCGAGCGTGCCGGGGCCGCTGGACCTCACGGCCGCGCTCGCGGACGTCGAGGCGCGCCACGGGGTGCGGCTCGGGCTGCACGCGCTGGACACCGCGCAGGGCCGCACCGTCAGCCACCGCGCGGACGAGCGGTTCGCGTTCTGCTCGACGGTCAAGCCGCTCGCGGCCGCCGCCGTGCTCGCGTCGCGGGGCGTCGCCGGGCTGGAGGAGGTCGTGCCGGTCACCGCCGGGGACCTCGTGACGTACTCGCCCGTCGCCGAGACCCGCGTGGGCGCGGGCATGACGTGGCGCGAGGTGGGCGACGCCGCCGTGCGGTACAGCGACAACACCGCGGGCAACCTCCTGCTGCGCGGCGCGGGCGGCCCGCAGGGCCTGACGGCGTGGCTGCGGGGCGTCGGTGACGACGTCACGCGCAGCGACCGCTGGGAGCCGGACCTGAACGACACGGGCCCGGGCGACGAGCGCGACACCAGCACGCCGCGCGCCCTGGTGGGCACCTACGGGGCGCTCGTCCTCGGGGACGTTCTCGGCGGGCCCGAGCGTGAGGTGCTGACCGACTGGCTCGTGCGCAACACCACCGGTGACGCGCTGGTGCGCGCCGCCGCCCGGCCGGGGTGGACCGTCGGCGACAAGACGGGGTCGGGTGCGTACGGCACCCGCAACGACGTCGCGGTGGTCTGGCCGGGCGCCGTCGGCACGCCCGCGGGAACCCCGCTCGTGCTCGCGATCTGCACCGACCGGCCGGACCCGGACGCCGGCACCGACGACGTCCCGCTGGCCGAGGCGGCCGGGATCGTGCTCGACGCGCTCGTCGGGGCGCGGGCGTCATGACCGCCCCGGCCGTGACCGTCCCGCAGGCGCTCGCCTGGCGGCTGCGGCGGCACGGGCTCGTTCCGCCCGGCGGGTCCACGGCCGAGGACGTCGTGGGCGGGCTGGTCGCGCTCCCCGCGCAGTCCGACGTCGACCTCGCGGTCCGGACGCGGCAGGCGGCGTCGACGGAGGGGGAGGTCGCCGCGGCGCTCGCGGACGGCCGGCTGATCCGCACGTTCACCTTCCGCGGCAGCGTGCACGTCATGACGCCGGACGACGCGGCGGTGCACCTGGCGGTCCGTGGCTCCGGGCGCCAGTGGGAGCTGCGGAGCTGGCGCGAGCACTACGGCCTCGAGACGGAGGACTGGCCGGCCTTCCGTGCGACCGTGCGCGAGGTCCTCGACGACGGCCCTCTCACGCACGACGAGCTGGTCGCAGCGCTCACCGCGCGGCCCGCGTACCGGCACCTCGGGCCCGCGGTCGAGGGCGGGGCGTGGGCCCTGCTCAAGGCCCTCGCCTGGCAGGGCGACCTCTGCCTGGGGCCCACCCGCGACCGTCGCACGACGCTGCAGTCCCTCGCGCACGTCCCGCGCTGGCCGGGCGTCCCCGACCTCGACGACGCCGGGCCCCGCGCGGTCGAGTCGTACGTCCGCGCGTACGGCCCGGCGACGCCCGACGGCCTGCAGTACTGGCTCGGCAGCGGGCTGAGCGCGGGCCGCAGGCTGGCGCGGTGGACGGCCGAGGTGGCCGACCGGCTCGCGACCGTGCAGGTCGACGGCCGCGACGCGTACGTCCTGCGCGAGGACCTCGACGACCTGCTCGCCACCGAGCCCACCGACGCCGTGCGTCTGCTGCCCGGCCACGACCAGTGGGTGCTCGGGCCCGGCACGGCGGACCGCGACGTCGTCCCGCCGGCGTGGCGCACCGCCGCGACCCGCGGGGCGCCGCTGGTCGTCGCCGGTGGCGTGGTCGCCGGGACGTGGGCCGAGCGCGACGGCGACCTGACCGTGCGATGGGCGCACGAGGGCCCGGTGGCACGGAGCGCGCTCGACGAGGGCGTCGACCGGCTGGCGGTGGGCCTCGGTCGCCCGCTGCGGGTCACCGTCGAGCCGGGGTAGCGCGATCGGTCCGACTGCCAGGGGCGGCGGGTGGGCCCCGGGACGTCGCGCCCGGTGTCTGGCGGACGGGGGCTACGTCGGCGGTGACGTCGAGAGCGCGGACCTGTGCAGCGTCGTCATGCGTCGCCCAGGTCGAGCAGGTGCTCACCGAGGTGGGCGGTGAGTGCCCGGACCGCGTCGGGCACGAGCGTGTAGTACGCCCAGACCCCCCGCTTCTCCCGGGTGACGAAGCCGGCGTCGGTGAGCACCTTGAGGTGGTGGGACACCGTCGGCT
>JAEWEJ010000131.1 GCA_023389455.1 Actinomycetes bacterium
GGGGGGGGCGGGCGGGGTGGGGCCGGGCCCGGCGCGACGCGTGCGGCAGCGCCCGCGGTCAGACGCGGACGGGGGCCCGGTACCGGTCGACGAGCGCCACGAACGCGTCGAGGAACCCGCGCAGGAACGCCTCCGTGCGGGGGTCGGTGACGTGGCCGTCCTCGGTGAACAGGTCCGGCGTGGTCTGGATGAACCCCTCGGGCTGACCGAGCGTGGGGGCGTCCAGGTGGCTGAGGATGGTCTTGAGGTGCTGCTGCGCGAGCGCGGCACCGGTGCCGCCCGGGGACGTGCCGGTGACGGCCGTCGGCTTGCCGCCGAAGACGTTCTCGCCGTAGGGCCGCACGGCCCAGTCGAGCGCGTTCTTGAGCACGCCGGGGATCGAGCGGCTGTACTCCGGCGTCACGATGAGCACGCCGTCGACGTCGCTGACGGCCTGCTTGAACGTCCGTGCGGGCTCGGGCAGGTGGCCGTCGTGGTCGGGGGAGTAGTGCGGCAGGTCCCTGATCGGGATCTCGACGAGGGTCACGCCGTCCGGTGCGACGCGTTCGAGCGCCCGGGCGAGGCGCCGGTTGAGCGAGGTGGAGGAGATGCTGCCGACGATGTAGCCGATCGTGGTCATGGGTGCTCCTGGTGTCGGGGCGGCTCGGTCCGACCGTGCCCCCGTGGTCGCCACGGGTCGAGGCGATGACGTATGTCTACCAAACCGATGGGCAGACATACTAGATGTCGAGCCATTCGTTTGTTCTCGCGCTGGGTCGCGGTGGCGGCGCGTACGATCAGCGCATGGGCGAGGGGCGGAGCGACGAGGTCACGGACCCGCAGGCCGCGCCCGGGGCCGACCTCGGGTGGTGCCTCGGCGTGATCCTGCGCCGGTGGACCGAGCTCGTGGAGGAGGCGGCGGACGTGCCCCACGGCACGCGCGGCTACCAGATCCTCTCCGTCGTCGGTCACAACGACCCACCGACGCAGAGCGGGCTGGCCAAGCACCTGCGGATCGACAAGACGGTGATGCCGTACGTGATCGACGCCCTCGAGGAGGCCGGCCTGGTCGAGCGGCGCATGGACCCGACCGACCGTCGTGTCCGGCGCATCGCCCTGACCCCGCAGGGGGAGGCGACTCTCGCCGAGCTCGAGACCAAGGTGCGTGCCGCCGAGGCCGCGGTGTTCGAGGGGGTGCCCGACGACGCCCGCCGGGACTTCACCGCGCGGGCGTCCGAGCTGGCCGCGGTCGTCCACGGTGCGCAGCCCTCCGTCGACCCCTGCATGGCGGCCCGGGACGCCCTGGTGGACATGACGCTCGCGCCCGGCACGCGCCGGCCCTAGTCCCGCGGGCGACGCCGCGAGCGTGGCCTGGGCCGTAGCGTGGCCCTCCCGGAGGTCCAGGGCGGAGGAGGGCCATGACGAGCAGCCACGGTGCCGCGCAGGACGCGACGTCCCGGCTCGCGGAGCTGGAGCACGGCACCACCGCCGCCGCCGCGCTCGAGCTCTTCGACTCCCTGCCCGCGCTGGGGACCGACGAGATGCTGGGCCGCTGGGCCGGTCGCGGCGTCCCCACGGCGCACCCGTTCGACGGGATGCTGGAGGCGCTCGGCTGGTACGGCAAGCGCATGGACAGCCCGGACGACGTCCACCCGCTGGTGTTCCGCGGCGCGCACGCCCGGCTGGTCGCGATCACGCCCACGCTGCTGCCCCTGGGGCCGGCGCTGCGGCTGGCACCCGTCGTGCCGCCGGCCGTCGCCGCCCGCGTCTTCGCGGTCCTGCGGCCGCTGCTGACGACCTCGCGCCCGCAGGCGCGCCTGCGCACGGTGACGTACCGCGGGGTCGCGTCGGCGGCGATGGTCTACGACCGGCTGCCGATCATCGACGCGTTCCGCCGGGTCGACGGCCGCACGGTGCTGGGCGTGATGGACGTGCGGGGGTCGGCGGTCCCCTACGTCTTCGTGCTCCGGCGGGACCGGGCTCCGCGGCCCGCTGAGTCGTCGTTCGGACGAGTCCACGGGTCGAGAC
Organism: Actinomycetes bacterium; assembly: GCA_023389455.1. Taxonomy (GTDB): domain Bacteria; phylum Actinomycetota; class Actinomycetes; order Actinomycetales; family Cellulomonadaceae; genus Cellulomonas. Next base: position 2,008 of record JAEWEJ010000131.1, read on the forward strand.
CGGGTGCTTCGTCCGCAACAGCCACGCGCTCGTGATCCGGTTCCACTGGAAAGGGACACCAGGATGTGGTGGGCTACCGCGCACGCGTCCCCCGCGCGTCGTCGTGCCATGCCCCGAAGCCGAGGTGCCCCGTTGACCACCGTCACCCACAGTTCTCCGTCCGACGACCGACCGGCGAGGGTGAGGGGGGACCGTCCAGCGCGTGAGCGGCACGTCAGCGACTTCACGGAGCTCGCCCGCGTGGTCCGCGAGATGGGGTTGATGCGACGGCGCCACGGGTACTACTGGACCCGGTTCGCCGTCCTCACGCTCGTGCTGGCCGCGGTCCTCGTCGCCTTCGTGCGCATCGGCCCGTCGTGGTGGCAGATGGTGACCGCCGCGGTTCTGGCGGTGGTGCTGGGCCAGGTGATGTTCCTGGGCCACGACGCCGCGCACAAGCAGATCTTCGCGTCGAGCCGCTGGAACGACTGGGCCAGCCTGGTCCTGGCGAACCTCTACGCGGGCATGAGCTACGGCTGGTGGAACCACAAGCACGGCCGGCACCACGCGAAGCCCAACACCGTCGGCGCCGACGGCGACATCACGCCCGGCGTCCTCGTCTTCACCACCGCGAACCTCGAGAAGACCCGCACCGGCGTCAAGGGCTGGTTCGCGCAGCGCCAGGGGTGGTTCTTCTTCCCGCTGCTGCTGCTGGAGGGCATCAACCTGCACGTGTCGGGGATCAAGACGATCTTCGGGCGGGGGCCCGTGAAGCGTCGGGCCGTGGAGATCGCCTTCGTCACGGTCCGCCTGGGCGGCTACCTCGCGCTCGTCTTCTGGGTCCTGCCGGTCGGCATGGCGCTGGCCTTCCTGGGCGTGCAGCTCGGCCTGTTCGGCGTCTACATGGGCGCGTCGTTCGCGCCCAACCACAAGGGCATGCCCGTGGTTCCCGCGTCGATGAAGATGGACTTCCTGCGCCGGCAGGTGCTGCTCAGCCGCAACATCACCGGCGGGCGGCTGGTCGACTGGTTCATGGGTGGCCTGAACCACCAGGTCGAGCACCACCTGTTCCCGAGCATGCCCAGCCCGGCGCTGCGCGCGGCCCGCCCGATCGTGCGGGAGTTCTGCGAGTCGCGCGGCATCACCTACACGCAGACCACCCTGCTGGAGTCCTACCGGATCGTCGTCCGGTACCTCAACGAGGTGGGCCTGGCCGCGCGCGACCCGTTCCAGTGCCCGCTCGTGGCGGAGTACCGCATGGCGCGCTGACCCACCGGTCGCCGGCGCGACCCCCCCCCCGCCGAGCCTCCCCCTGAAACGTGCGAGACGGGCGTTTCGTGCATACTGGCTCGGGTCGGCCCGCGAGGGTCGGCATCCATGCGCTGGGGGGCACCATGGGGACGACGTTGTCGGAGCGTACGCGGCGAGCCGTGGCAGTGCTGTGGTCGATGGTGCTGGCCGTCGCGCTGCTCGGCGGGACCACGGCCCAGGGGAGCGCCCCGGTCGCTCCGCTCGCCGTGCCCGTCCCGACGGGCAACGAGGCCGTCATCTCGGTGCGGGTCGGTGCGGATCGGGTGGGCACGAGCGCCGTCTCCGGCGTCGCGGGCACGACCCTGCAGCTCTACGACGGGACGACCGCGCCGACGACACCGGTCGCCGACGCGTGGGCGACGTGCGTGTCCGACGCCGACGGGGACTGCTCCTTCGTCGTCCCTGACACCCAGGCTGGGCGGTTCGGGTGCTTCAGCAGCGACGCCGGGGACAACTGCGACCGCCGGTTCTGGGTGGTGCAGACCGGCGCCCCCGACGGGTTCTTCATCAACCCGACCTTGCGCACCGGCCCCGGCGACGGCACGGGCTCGGAGCTCACGCCCTACCGGTTCCGCACCGGGGCGACCCTGAGAGCCGGCAACACGTACACCTCGCAGACGACCTTCATGGTGTCGTCGGGCTCCACCAACCGCACCGCGTCGGGCGGCGTCTGGCAGCAGTCGCGCGTGAACCCCGCGCTCACCACGCAGTGCGGGCTCAACGTCGCGCTCGTGCTCGACCTGTCCGGTTCCGTCACGCAGACGCAGCTCCCGCAGCTCAAGGGTGCCGCGGACACGTTCATCGACTCGCTCGTCGGCACACCCTCGGACGTGGCGCTCTTCTCCTTCTCGACGGTCTCGCCCGCCGAGGGCGCCGACCAGAACTACCCCGGGCTCACGGGCGTGGCGACCCAGGCCGGTGCCGACCAGGTCAAGGCGCGCTACGCGTCGTGGACGGCCGGCGGCGGCACCAACTGGGACCGGGGCCTCGCGGTGGCCGCCGAGGCGAACCCGACGTACGACATCGTCGTGGTCATCACCGACGGCGACCCCACGTTCTACTCCCAGCCCGCCGAGGGGCCGGGCAACTTCAGCCGCCTGCGTGAGGTCGGCAACGGCGTCTTCTCGGCCAACGCCGTCAAGGCGGAGGGCTCCCGGGTGCTCGCGGTGGGCGTCGGGTCGGGCGTCAGCGACCCGGCGACGGCGGTCAACCTCGCGGCGATCTCGGGCCCGACCGCGTACGACGGCACGAACGTGCTCACGGCGGACTACTTCCAGGTGTCGGACTACGAGGTCGTCGGGCAGGGCCTGCGCCAGCTGGCCCTGGGGGAGTGCGCCGGGTCGCTGTCGGTCGTCAAGCAGCTCGTCGGGTCGGACGGCGACATCACGACCGCCGAGCCCGGCGGTGCCGGCTGGACCTTCGACGCCGCGACGACGTCGCCCGGTGTCACGCTGGGCACGACCAGCGCCACGACGGACCAGACCAGCGCGGTGAACTTCCCGCTCACGTACGACGGCGGCGTCACCTCGGGGACGGTCGCGGTGACCGAGCAGACGCAGGCGGGCACGACGCCCTTCCCGGTGGACGGTGCCAACGCGGTCTGCCGCGACATCGACGCCGGCACCAGCCTGCCCGTGACCAACACGGGCCCCGGCGGCTTCAGCGTGGACGTCGCCAACACGGAGGCCGTGAGCTGCACCGTGTACAACCAGGTCGCCGAACCCGCGACCGTCACGGTCGACAAGGAGTGGGTGATCAACGGCGCGGACCCCGTCCCGCAGGGCAACCAGCCCGGCGGGTTCACGTCCCAGCTCACCCTCACCGGGCCGGGCGGCGCCGCCGCGACCGAGCAGAACTGGCGCGTCACCCGGACCGGCTACGTCGCCGGTGAGTCCGTCACGATCGACGAGGAGGTCACGCTTGAGCCGGTCGCGATCGACGCGGACCTGTGCACGGTCGCGACACCGCAGGTCGTCGAGGTCGACGGCGCGGTCGTGACGCCGGTCGACGTGCCGACGACCGGCTACCAGACCGCCCTGGTGGCGGGCGCCAACACGTTCACGATCCGCAACACCGTCACGTGCGAGTCTCGGCTCACCCTGGTCAAGGACGCCCAGGGGACGGCCGACCCGACGCAGTGGACGCTGTCGGCGCTGCCCGCGCCGGACGCCCCGGCGGGGCAGCTGCCGGGGCCGACCGGGACCACCGGCGCCGCGGGCGCGACCGACCAGGTCGTGACCGCCAACGTCCCGTACCAGCTCGCCGAGTCCGGCGGTCCGCCGACCTACGTCCAGGTGGACGAGCGCACGGACCTGCAGACCTACCCGGCGTCGACAGGGTCCTGGAACTGCCTGCGCGTCGACGCCGACGGCAACGAGGTCGCGGGCTACGGCGACGGCCTCAACGGTGGCGTCACCGTGCCGATCGCCGAGCGGATCGTGTGCACCGCGACCAACCAGACGGCGCAGCTGGCTCTCGCCAAGGAGGTCGTCAACGACGCCGGCGGCACCGCCACCCCGGCGGACTTCACGCTGCGCGCCGTACCGTCCACGTCGCCGCCGGTCGAAGGTCTGACGACCGTCGAGGTGACCGGTACCGCGCCGGACGCCGCGACGTCCGTCGAGGTGCGGCCGGGGCACCCCTACGCACTGAGCGAGAGCGGGCCGGCGGGCTACACCTCGACGGAGATCCAGTGCACCGTCGACGGCGAGACCCGGGCCGTCACCGAGATCACCCTCGAGGCCGGACAGGACGTCCTGTGCGTCTTCGTCAACGACGACGACCCGGCCGAGCTGACGCTGCGCAAGGTCGTCGACGCCGGCACGACCGGCGCGACCCAGACACCGGCGGACTGGACGCTGACGGCGACGCCGCAGGGCACCACGGAGCAGGAGCCGGTGTCGGGCAACGGGGCCGACGGCGTCACGGACGTCGAGGTCGTCGCCGGCAGCTACGCGCTGACGGAGTCCGAGGTCGCCGGGTTCGAGGCGGGCGACTGGACGTGCGTCGACGCGTCCGGCGCGACGGTCACCGTCACCGCCGGGGTCGTCGCACTGACGCCCGGTGCGGACGTGACGTGCTCGATCACCAACACGGCGGTCGCTCCGACGCTCACGCTGGTCAAGCAGGTCGTCAACGACCAGGGCGGCACGGCTGTGGCGACCGACTGGACGCTGACGGCCACGGGCCCGACCGCGGGCGTGACGGGGACGACCGGGGCGGCGGCGATCACGCAGGCCCCGGTCGCGATCGGCGCGTACACGCTGTCGGAGTCCGGTGGCCCGGCGGGGTACACCGCGGGTGCCTGGACGTGCCTCGACGGGCAGACGGACGTGCCCGTCACCGACGGGGCCGTGACGGTGGCGCTGGGTCAGGCCGTGACCTGCACCGTCGTGAACGACGACGCAGCCGCGCTGCTCACCCTGCGCAAGGAGGTGGCCGCGGGCGACACGGGCGCCACGCAGACGCCGGCGGACTGGACGCTGACCGCGACGCCGCAGGGCATCACGGGTCAGGGCCCGGTGAGCGGTGACGGGGCGTCCGGCGTGACGTCGGTGGAGGTCTTCGCCGGTGGTTACGCGCTGTCGGAGTCCGAGGTCGCCGGGTTCGACGCCGGGACGTGGTCGTGCACCGACGCCGCGGGCGCGGTGGCCGTGGCGGACGACGTCGTGACCCTGGCCAACGGGGCGGACGTCACGTGCACGATCACGAACACGGCGGTCGCACCGACGCTGACGCTGCAGAAGCAGGTCGTCAACGACCAGGGCGGGACGGCCGTGGCGACGGACTGGACGCTGACGGCGACCGGTCCGACCGCGGGCGTCAGTGGTGCGACCGGAAGCCCGGCGGTCACGCAGGCGACCGTCGCGATCGGTGACTACACGCTGTCGGAGTCCGGCCCGGCGGGGTACACCGCCGGTGACTGGACGTGCCTGGACGGGCAGACCAGCGTGCCGGTCACCGACGGCGTCGTGACGATCGCGGTCGGGCAGGACGTCACGTGCACGGTCGTCAATGCCGACCAGCCTGCGCTGCTGACGCTGCGCAAGGCGGTGGACGCGGGTGCCAGCGGCGCCACGCAGACGCCGGCGGACTGGACGCTGACCGCGACGCCGCAGGGCGTCACGGGTCAGGGCCCGGTGAGCGGAGACGGGGCCACCGGCGTGACGTCCGTGGCGGTCTTCGCGGGCGGCTACCAGCTCTCGGAGTCCGACGTCGCGGGGTTCGCGGCGGGCACGTGGTCGTGCACCGACGCGGCCGGTGAGGTGGCGGTGGCGGACGACGTCGTGACCCTCGCCAACGGTGCGGACGTGACCTGCACGATCACGAACACCGCGGTCGCGCCGAGGCTCACGCTCGTCAAGGACGTCACCAACGACAGCGGCGGCACGGCCACGCCGGCCGACTGGACGCTCACGGCGACCGGTCCGACCGCGGGCGTGAGCGGCGTGACGGGTGAGCCGGCGGTCACCGCGGCGACCGTCGCGATCGGCGACTACGCCCTGTCCGAGAGCGGCCCGGCCGGGTACGCGGCCGGCGACTGGACCTGCGTCGACGGCGACGGCACCGACGTGCCGGTCACCGGTGGCACCGTGACGGTGGCGCTGGACCAGGACGTCACGTGCACCGTCGTCAACGACGACCAGCCGGGCGTGCTCACCCTGACCAAGGTGGTCGTCAACGACCAGGGCGGCACGGCCGTGGCGACCGACTGGACGTTGACCGCGGACGGCCCGACCGCCGGCGTCAGCGGCGCCAGCGGCAGCGCCGCGGTGACCGCGGTCGAGGTCGCGGCCGGCGCGTACACCCTCACGGAGTCCGGCCCGGCGGGGTACACCGCGGGCGACTGGACGTGCCTGGACGGGCAGACCGACGTGCCGGTCACCGACGGGGTCGTGACGGTCGCGCTGGGCCAGGAGGTCACGTGCACGGTCGTGAACGACGACGCCGCCGCGCTGCTGACGCTGCGCAAGGTGGTGGACGCGGGCGCCAGCGGCGCCACGCAGACGCCGGCGGACTGGACGCTGACCGCGACGCCGCAGGGCATCACGGGTCAGGGCCCGGTGAGCGGTGACGGGGCGTCCGGCGTGACGTCGGTGGAGGTCTTCGCCGGCGGGTACGCGCTCTCGGAGTCCGACGTCGCGGGGTTCGAGGCGGGCACGTGGTCGTGCACCGACGCCGCGGGCGCGGTGACGGTGGCGGACGACGTCGTGACGCTCGCGAACGGCGCAGCGGTCACCTGCACGATCACCAACACGGCGCAGGCACCGACGCTCACACTGGCCAAGTCGGTCACGAACGACCACGGCGGCACGGCCACGCCGGCCGACTGGACGCTCACGGCGACCGGTCCGACCGCGGGCGTGAGCGGCGTGACGGGTGAGCCCGCCGTCACCGCGGCGACCGTCGCGATCGGCGACTACGCCCTGTCCGAGAGCGGCCCGGCCGGGTACGAGGCCGACCCCTGGACCTGCGTCGACGGCGACGGCACCGACGTGCCGGTCACCGGTGGCACCGTGACGGTGGCGCTGGACCAGGACGTCACGTGCACCGTCGTCAACGACGACCTCCCGGCGCTGCTCACGCTGACCAAGGTGGTCGTCAACGACCACGGCGGCACCGCCGAGGCGACGGACTGGACGCTCTCCGCCGACGGCCCGACCGCGGGCGTCAGCGGCGCGTCGGGGACCACGGCGGTGACGGGGGCCGAGGTGAGCGCGGGCACGTACGACCTCGCGGAGGACGGTCCGCCCGACTACACGGCGTCGGCATGGTCCTGCGAGGGCGGCAGCCTCACCGGGTCGGCGCTCACCGTGACGAACGGGGAGACGGTCGTCTGCACGATCACGAACACGTTCGACGCGCCGGTGCTCACGCTCGTCAAGGAGGTCGTCAACGACGACGCCGGGACGGCCGTCGCCACGGACTGGACGCTGTCCGCCGACGGCCCGGAGCCGGTCAGCGGCACCACCGGCAGCGCGGCGGTCACCGACGCGCCCGTGGCGCCCGGCGCGTACACGCTGTCCGAGTCGGGGCCCGAGGGCTACGCGTCCGCGGGCTGGGTCTGCGAGAACCGCGGCGCCCCGCTGGCGCTCGAGGACGACACCGTCGAGCTCGCCGCCGGTGACGCGGTCACGTGCACGGTCGTCAACGACGACGTGCCACCGCCGACCTGGACGGTCGTGAAGACGAGCGACCCCGTGTCGGGGGTCGAGGTCCAGCCGGGTCAGGTCGTCACCTACCTGCTGGTGGCGACGGTCCTCACGGGTGACGCCGCCGACGGTGTCACCGTCGTGGACGACCTGTCCCAGGTCCTGCCGTACGGGACGGTCGTCGAGGGCAGCGTCGTCGCCACCGCCGGGACGGCGTCGCTCGACGGCACGTCGTTGACGTGGAGCGTCGGGACGCTCGAGGGCGAGCAGACGCTGACCTACCGCGTGCGGGTGGCCGACGACGTCGACGGCGACGTGCTGCGGAACGTGGTCACGGCGCCCGGCGCCCAGTCGTGCGATCCCGTTCCCGGGCCTGAGCCCGAGCCCCAGGCCCTGGCCGCGCAGGCCCTCGTCGTGCCGGCCCTCCTGGTCACGGCCGCGGACGACGCCGCAGTCACGGCCACGGACGACCCCGAGTGGTGCCGGACGACCGAGCACCCCACGCCGACGGTCGTGCCGACGCCGAGGCCCACGCCGGTACCGGCGCCCCCCGCGAGCGGCTCCGGGTGGTACGGCGGCCTGGCCACCACGGGCGCGGCGATCGCGCCGCTGCTCCTGGCGGCGCTCGGGCTGCTCGTCGCCGGTGCGGCGGTCACGCGGACCGTCCGGCGCCGGGCACGGGGCGACGGTCCTGACGCCGCGGGCGGCGTGACGGGGTGACGGGCGGCGGAGGTGAGGGGCGGCGTCCGGTGACGTCGCCCGTCACCGCTCAGCGCCGACGCGCGGTCAGGGTGAAGGTCGCCGGCAGCCGCTCGGGGCGGTCGGCCAGCCGGAACTCGCCGGTCGCCTCGTCGTGCACCATGAGCCCCGGCAGGGCGTCCCACGGGACGCTGTCGTGCTCCGTCAGCGACGTCAGCTCCAGGCCCGCGTCCAGCACCCCGGTGACGATCTCCCCGAGGCCGTGGTTCCACTCCATCGACCGGGGCTGCTCGACCGTGCCCGTCCCGCTGTACGTGGTCTCGTCGACCCACACGAGCGGCTCCGCCTGCTCGAAGTACGGCATCTCGAGCGCCGGCGTCAGCGTGCCCGGCCCGGAGATCGACGGCTGCTGCTCACGGTCCACGTGCTCCGCGCCCACCTGCATGGCCAGCGCGCCGAGCAGCACGGGGTGCGCGTCGCGGACGAACAGCCGCCCACCGGGCCGCAGCAGGTCGGCAACGGTCTGCGCCCAGCGGCGGATGCTCGGCAGCCAGCACAGCGCGCCGATGCCGGTGTAGACGAGGTCGAACCGGCGGCCGTCCAGGGCCGCGGGTGCCGCGTAGACGTCGGACCGGACGTACTCGATGTCCGCGCCCGCGCGCTGCGCGAGGTCACGGGCCAGGTCGAGCGACGTCCCGGACAGGTCGACACCGGTCATGCGGGCACCCAGCCGGGCCAGGCTCAGGGTGTCCGTGCCCAGGTGGCACTGCAGGTGGACGGCGTCGAGCCCGGCCACGTCACCGAGGCGGGGGCGGTCGAACTCGACCACGCCCGACAGGCGCTCCGGGTCCGCGACCAGCGCGTCGAGGTCGTAGCCCTCGGCGTGCACGACCGCGCGGCTGTCCCAGTTGGTGCGGTTGACCTGCAGGTACTCGTCGGTGGGCATGCGCGCGACGGTAGCTGTGCCGCGGAGAGGGCGCGAGACGTTTCATCTCCGCGGTGCGGCGGGGGGGGCAGCGCGTCGCCTGCAGCCCCGAACGCCGAGTCGGGGCGGCGCCGGTCTGGGAGCATGCCGGGTGCCCACCGAGCAGACCCCGCCCGACACCGTGCCCGGGTCCTCCGGCCCGCGCGTCCGCATCGTCCACCTGACCGGGCCGACGTTCGACGCACTGGCCGCCGGTGACCTCGCCGGGGCCGACACCATCAGCCCTGTCCCTCTCACCGCCTACTTCGCCGGGCCCCAGTGGCGCAGCGTCTGGCGGATGCGCAGCGACCAGGTTCGTCGGGACCCCGCCAGTGCGGCCTGGGTCACCGGCGTCGTCTGGGACGACGACCTGCGTCGGGCGGTCGGCCGGGCGGGCTTCCACGGTCCGCCTGACGCCACCGGCATGGTGGAGATCGGCTACGCGGTCGATCCCGACCACCGTCGCCGCGGTTACGCGCGCGCGGCCCTGGAGTCCCTGCTGCGCCGCGCGCGCGACGAGCCCGCCGTCCGCACGGTGCGGGCCACCATCGCTCCCGACAACACGGCGTCCCGCGACCTGGTCGTCCAGTACGGGTTCACCGTGGTGGGCGAGCAGTGGGACGAGGAGGACGGCCGCGAGATCGTGCACGAGGTCGACGTGGAGGTCGCCGTGGGGGCGGCGTTCGAGGGCTGGCGACGGTAGCTGCGTCGCACGGTTCGATCGACGGCGTCACGTCACCGTCGAGCACAGTGCGCACCCTCAACCGGCGTTGGCACGGTGCCGAAGTAGTTCGTGTACCCCCGCGTTACCGTCGCGGTCGAGCCGATTCACGTCGGTCCGGCGCCAGACGGTCCGTCGCGGTGGTGCCCGCCTGCACAGGGTGCTGAACCATGCCGGCGAGGAGCAACGGTTCACGAAGTGAGGCAGGCGACGATGGCCGAAGAGACATGGCATGAGGCGCGGCTGATCCCGACGTCGGGGATCAGCGGCGCTGAGGAACAGGAGCGGCGCGCGACGTCGGCTCTGCTGGCCGTGATGTCAGCGGTGCGTGAGTTCGGGCGCGCACTGACGAAGCAGTACGGTGCGCCGGCAGGCACGGTCGAGACGTACATCGAGGTCCCGTTCATGCTCGGGGACAAACGCCTCTACCCGGATGGGCTCATCCGGGTCTCGCGCGGTCAGAAGTCCTGGACTGCGTTGGTCGAGGTGAAGACCGGGACCAACCAGCTCGCGTCCGAGCAGCTCGAGAACTACATCGACATCGCGCGCGAGAACGGCTTCGACGCTCTCATCACCATCTCGAACGAGATCCCCGCCGTCGCGGGCCAGCACCCCACAAAGGTCGACAAGCGCCGACTGCGCAAGGTCGCGCTGCACCACTTGTCATGGACGCAGGTGCTGGCCGAGGCTGTGATGCAGAAGGAGTTCCGGGGTGTCGCCGACCCCGATCAGGCGTGGATCCTCGGCGAGCTGATCCGTTATCTCGAGCACCCGCGCTCGGGTGCGATGGAGTTCGACGACATGGGAGACTCGTGGGTCTCCGTCCGCGACGCCGTCAAGGCGGGCACGCTGCGCGCCGCCGACAAGGGGGTCGGCGAGGTCGCGGGTCGCTTCGACGCACTGTTGCGCTTCGCCAGCCTCGCACTCGGGCGCCGGCTCGGGGCCGAGGTCACTCCGGTCCTCAGCCGCAAGGAGATGGCGGACCCCACGCTGCGTACCCAGGGCCTGGTAAGCGGCCTCGTCAGCAGCGGGGTGCTGTCGGGGAGCATTCGCATCCCCGGAGCCGTCGGCGCGATCGAGGTGACGGCCGATCTGCGCGCGGCGACGGTCACCGCGCTCGTCGAGCTCGACGCACCGCGCGAGGGGCGACCCACGACGCGGGTGAACTGGCTCGTCCGCCAGCTGAAGAACGCACCCGAGACCGCCCGGGTCGAAGCGCTGGTGGCCCACGCCCGTGGAGCCGGCGCTGCAGAGCTTCTCCGTGACGTCAGGGCCGACCCGAGCCTGCTCGTGTCCGAGCCCGGGAAGGAGTTGCGGACCTTCCGGGTCGCCATCACGCGGCCCATGGGGGTGAAGCGTGGGCGGGGACGCGGCAGCTTCATCGAGTCCGTCCTCGACGTCGTCGACAGCTTCTATGCCGAGGTCGTCCAGTACCTCAAGGCGTGGTCCGCGGCGCCGCCGCGGGTCAGACCGGATGTGGAGCTCGAGATGCCGGCGGTGGCGCCCGCACTCGTGTCCACTGCGCTCTCCTCTCAGGACGGGCCGACCGCAACAACGTCGGGGCAACGGCAGTCGACCACGAGGGACGCGGCGCCCGGACCTGAGCGAGAGGATCACCCGGCCGAGCCGGCGGTTCCGGAGGGGTAGCCGGGCGGGCACCCGCTCGGCCCGTTCTGCGCCTCGTCATGCCGACCTCGACCCCCGCTGCTACGTTCCGACGCAGGTGGCCGACGTCCTCGTGACGACGCGAGGGGGCCGGCGTGGTGACGTCGGGACGGCGAGCACAGGCAGCCGGTGGCGAGGGCAGGGCCGCCAGCTCATGGCGGACGCGCCCTTCGGGTTCCAGGCGCGGCACGGCATGGTCGCGATGCTGCTGTTCGCGCCGTGGCCGTTCACGCGGCTGGTGCCCGTGTTCAGCACGCCCGTCGGGTACCTGTGGTGGCCCTACGTGGTCTACCGGGTCAAGGCACCGGACCGGCTGGGGAGGTGCGCGGCGGGGGTGGGAGCGCGCGTGGGCGGCGACCGACCCCGGCCTCTATCTGATTATCTGATTCCGGCGTAGCCTGGGGTCATGCGCACCGTCACCGCCACCCACGCCTCGCGCGGGTTCTCCGACCTGCTCGACGCGGTCGAGCACGGTGACACCATCGCCATCACCCGTGGTGGCCGGGTCGTCGCCGAGATCAGGCCCGCCGCGGCGACGACGGGCCGGGCCCTGCGTGAGGTGCTGAGCGCGGTCCCGCGCCTGGACGACGACTTCGAGAGCGACGTCGCGGCGGCGACCGCGCTGCTCGTGCCGGACGAGAGCGACCCGTGGCGCGTCGGCTGATCCTCGACACCAGCACCCTCATCGCCTACGAGCGCGGCACCGTCGACCGCGCGTCCTTCGACGACGACGACCTCGCGATCGCGGCCGTCACGGTGGCCGAGCTCCGCACCGGCATCGAGCTCGCCGACACGGTCGCCCGTGCGGCCGAGCGAGCCCGCGTCGTGGCCGCGATCACCTCGGCGGTCACGGTCCTCGACTACACCGGACGCACCGCGGTCGAGCACGCCCGCCTCATCGCGCACGTGCGGAGGGCAGGGGTGCCGCGCGGGGCCCACGACCTGATCATCGCGGCACACGCCGCCGAGCACGGTCGTGCCATCGCGTCGCACGACGTCCGTGCTCGCTTCCACGACCTGCCCGGGGTCGAGGTGGTCGGCGTCCCGGACAGCTGACCGCGCGAGGCACGCCGCTCCCGCGTCAGGCGCGAGGTCGCGGACCCGCGCGGCCCGGACGGACCGCCGCCTCACCCCTCCTGCTCCGCCGACAGACCTGTCGGGTCGTCGGCCCGCTCGCCGGCGCGCTGGGCGTCGAGCTGCCGCTCGGCGTTGTCCGGCACCGGCTCCTGCGCCAGCCCGCGACGCATCTGCTCGACCTTCGAGGCCGGCGCGCGTGGCGGCAGCAGCGGGGTGTCGCGGTCGACCACGGCGTGCACGACGCACGGCCGGTCGGCGGTCAGCGCGAGGCGCCACGCCTCGGTGACGTCCGCCGGTGCGCTCACCCGCACCGCCGCCAGCCCCAGCAGCTCGGCGTAGTCGGCGTACGGGAAGGCCGGCACGTCCTGCGAGACGTCGAACCGCGGGTCGCCCTCCATCTCCCGCTGCTCC
>JAEWEJ010000154.1 GCA_023389455.1 Actinomycetes bacterium
GCGTGGCGCTGGAGCCTGCACCCCTGACGTCGCGGATCGCACCACGTGCCGGCGGGGGCCTCGCCCGTGCCCCCGTCGCCGGACGTAGGGTGCTGCGGGTGACGTCACCCGCGACCACGCCCCGTCCCAGCAGCCCCGTCGACGCCGTCGCCGACGCCCACGTGGCGTCCCTCGCGCGGCTCGACCCGATCACCGCCACCCAGCTCGGCGTGCCGGGCCACGACCGCGAGCTGACGGACTTCTCGCCGGAGGCCGCCGCGGAGCGCGCCGACCGCACCCGCTCGACCCTGCTGGCCCTCGAGGGCCTGGCGCCCGCGGACACGGTCGACGAGGTCACGGTCGCGGCGATGCGCTGGGCGCTGCGCAGCGAGCTGGACCTGCACGAGGCGGGTGAGCACGAGCGCATGCTCAACAACCTCGCCTCGCCGTCGCAGCAGGTCGCGGAGGTCTTCGACCTCATGCCCACCGACACCGAGCAGGCCTGGGACGACGTGGCGGCCCGCCTGGCGCAGGTGCCCGCGTCCCTCGCGTCGCACGTGGCGTCGCTGCGCTCCGCCGCGGCGCGCGGCCACGTCGCGGCGATCCGGCAGGTCGAGGCCGTCGTGGCGCAGGCCCGCGAGGCGGCGGACGCGCAGGCCTCGGCCTTCACGCGGCTGGTGCGCAACGAGGACGCGCAGCGGGTGCTGGGCGAGGACCACCCGCTGCGGGGCGACCTCGAGCGCGGCGCCGCGGCCGCCCGCGAGGCGTACGCCGACCTGGCACGGGTGCTGGCCGAGGAGCTCGCGCCGGTCGCGCCGCAGGCGGACGCCGTGGGCCGTGAGCGCTACGCCCTGTGGTCGCGCCACCACCTGGGCGCCGAGGTCGACCTGGACGAGACGTACGCGTGGGGGCTCGAGGAGCTCGCCCGCGTGCAGGCGGAGCAGACCGAGGTCGCCGCGCAGGTCGCCGGCCCGGGCGCGACCGTGGCCCAGGCCGCGGCGCTGCTCGACGCCGACCCGGACCGCAACCTCACGGGCACGGACGCCCTGCGTGCCTGGATGCAGGCGACGTCCGACGCCGCCATCGAGGCGCTCGACGGCACGCACTTCGACATCCCCGCTCCCGTGCGGACGCTGGAGTGCCGGATCGCCCCGTCGCGCACGGGTGCCATCTACTACACCGGGCCCAGCGACGACTTCAGCCGGCCCGGGCGCATGTGGTGGTCCGTGCCGCCGGACGTCACGTCCTTCGCGACGTGGCGCGAGCGCACGACCGTCTACCACGAGGGCGTCCCGGGGCACCACCTGCAGATCGCGCAGGCCGTGTTCGAGCGCGCCACCCTCAACTCGTGGCGGCGCCTCGCGTCGTGGACGTCGGGCCACGGCGAGGGCTGGGCGCTGTACGCGGAGCGGCTCATGGCCGACCTGGGCTTCCTCGACGACCCGGGCGACCGGCTCGGGATGCTCGACGGCCAGCGGCTGCGCGCGGCGCGCGTCGTGTTCGACCTGGGCATGCACCTGGGGCTGCCGGCGCCGGCCGAGGTGGGCACGTGGAACCCGCAGTCCGGCTGGGAGTTCCTGCTGGCCAACGTGCAGATGCCGGAGTCGTTCGTGCGGTTCGAGTACACCCGGTACCTCGGGTGGCCGGGCCAGGCCCCCAGCTACAAGGTGGGCCAGCGCCTCTGGGAGCAGTCGCGCGAGACGGCGCGCGCCGCCGCCGCGGGCCGCGGCCAGGTGTTCGACCTGCGCGACTTCCACGCCCGCGCGCTCTCGCTGGGGTCGGTGCCCCTGGCGGTGCTGCCCGCCGCGCTCGCGTCCTGACGGGTCGGCGGGGACGCGCTCGCGTCCCCGCCGGTCCGCCTCAGAGCAGCGTCCACCCGTACCGCGCGAAGATCACCGCGGCGAACAGCACGAGCACCGCGACGGTGACGAACCAGTCGTTGCCGGACGCGACGAACCGGCGCGCCCACGGGCCCGCCCGGCCGGGCAGGTTCAGGTGCCCGTCGCGCACGTTGATGCGCGTCAGCCCGGCCCACACGAGGGTCGTCGTGACGGTGATGAGCAGGCACCACGGGCACAGCGCCTTGATGACGAAGAACGCCTGCTGGAAGAGCCACCACGCGAACAGCAGCCCGATCGTGTAGATCGCCTGCGCGCTGAGCATGTACCAGCGCGGGAAGCGGACCCCCGCGATCATGGCGACGGCGAGCGTGATGACCACCGCCTCCGCCGCGATCCCCAGGAACGCGTTGGGGAATCCGAGCAGCGAGGCCTGCCACGTGGCGCCCACGGCGCTGCAGCTGATGACCGCGCTCAGGTCGCAGCTGAGCACCGCGGCCTCGTTCGTGGCCTCGGCGACGGCGATCGCGATCGCCTCGATCGACAGCACGAACGACGCGTACAGCCCGATGATCCCGGAGACGACCATCTCGATCGCGGTCCGGCGGCGCCACGGCAGCGGCGCTGGCCTGCGGAGCTCGGGGTCGTCGTCGAACGTGCCGTCGTCGAGCGCGTCGTCGTGCTCGTCCACCGTGTCCACGACGCCGTCGTCGTCCACGCTCCTGGTCGTGTCCTTCACCGTGGCCTCCTCGCCCCTGCGGTCCGGTGCGTCATTCTGCCCTGCACACCTGGGAGGTCGGCAGGCCCCACGTCCCTCGCGCCGCGCCCACCTGCACGCCCCGGGCCCCCGGCGCGCCGCCGGAAGGCGGCTAGGGTCGGCCCGTGACCCGTCTGCTGCTCGCCTCCGCCTCCCCCGCCCGCCGCGCGACCCTCGTCGCGGCCGGGCTCGCGCCGCTCGTCGCCGTCTCCGGCGTGGACGAGGACGCGGTCCTCGCGGCGGCCCACGAGCGCTACGGCGACCTCGAGCCCGCCGACGCGGTCCTGGTGCTCGCGCAGGCGAAGGCGGAGGACGTCGCCCGCCGGCTGGACGACCTCGACGTCGAGGGCTGGGCGGACGACGAGGACGTGGTGGTGCTCGGCTGCGACTCGATGCTCGAGCTGGACGGTGAGGTGCTCGGCAAGCCCGCGGACGCCGACGACGCCCGCGCCCGCTGGCGCGCGATGCGCGGGCGCTCCGGCGTGCTGCACACGGGTCACTGGCTGGTCGACGACCGCGACCCCGCGGACGGCGGCACCGGCGCGACCCTGGGCGCCACCGCGTCGACCGTCGTGCACTTCGCGGACCTGTCGGACGCCGAGGTCGACGCCTACGTCGCGACGCGCGAGCCGCTGTCCGTCGCCGGCGCGTTCACCATCGACGGGCTCGGGGGCCCGTTCGTCGAGCGCATCGAGGGCGACCACCACAACGTCGTCGGCGTGAGCCTGCCGCTGGTGCGCCACCTGCTCGCGGACGTGGACCTCACCGTCCCCGACCTCTGGCGCCCCTGACCGCCGGCGCCCGTGACCACGGGTGCCCTGGCCCGTGGTGGGTTCCTACAAGGCGCCCGCACGACGCTTGGGGGTTGCCCCAGTCTTGTGCCACGCGCCCGTGCCGAGGCCGGGACCTGCGACTCACGCGCGCTACCGTGAGCCGTGCCCCTCATCACCAAGGTCCTCGTCGCGAACCGCGGGGAGATCGCCGTCCGCATCGCCCGCGCCTGCCGTGACGCCGGAGTCACCTCCGTCGCCGTGTACTCGGACACCGACCGGGACGCCCTGCACGTGCACGTCGCGGACGAGGCCTACGCGCTCGACGGCGCGCGAGCGGCCGAGACGTACCTCGACGTCGCCAAGCTGCTCGACGTCGCGCGGCGCTCCGGCGCCGACGCGGTGCACCCCGGGTACGGCTTCCTCGCGGAGAACGCCGGGTTCGCCCAGGCCGTGATCGACGCCGGCCTGGTGTGGATCGGCCCGCCGCCCGCGGCGATCGACGCGCTGGGTGACAAGGTCAGCGCGCGGCACATCGCGCAGCGGGCCGGCGCCCCGCTGGTCGCGGGCACGCCCGAACCCGTGCAGGACGTCGCCGAGATCCACGCGTTCGCGGCGGAGCACGGGCTCCCGATCGCGATCAAGGCGGCCTTCGGCGGTGGTGGGCGCGGCCTGAAGGTCGCGCGCTCGGTCGACGAGATCGACGAGATGTTCGAGTCCGCCGTGCGCGAGGCGGTCGCCGCCTTCGGGCGCGGCGAGTGCTTCGTCGAGCGCTACCTGGACCGGCCGCGGCACGTCGAGACGCAGTGCCTCGCGGACGCGCACGGCACGGTCGTCGTCGTCTCGACGCGCGACTGCTCGCTGCAGCGCCGGCACCAGAAGCTCGTGGAGGAGGCGCCCGCGCCGTTCCTGTCCGACGCCCAGCGCGCCACCCTGGTCAGCGCCTCGGAGGCGATCCTGCGCGAGGCCGGCTACGTGGGCGCCGGGACCTGCGAGTTCCTCGTGGGCGCCGACGGCACCGTCTCGTTCCTCGAGGTCAACACGCGCCTGCAGGTCGAGCACCCGGTCACCGAGGAGATCAGCGGCATCGACCTGGTGCGTGAGCAGCTGCGGATCGCGGCGGGCGAGCCGCTCGGCTACACCGAGGTCACCACCCGCGGGCACTCGATCGAGTTCCGGATCAACGGCGAGGACCCCGGTGCGGGCTTCCTGCCCGCACCCGGGCGCATCACGCGCCTGCGGTTCCCCTCGGGCCCCGGTGTGCGCGTCGACTCGGGGGTCGTCGAGGGCGACACGGTCTCGGGCATGTTCGACTCGATGATCGCCAAGCTCGTCGTGACCGGGGCCACCCGTCGCCAGGCCGTCGAGCGTGCCCGGCGGGCCCTGGCGGAGCTGGAGGTCGTCGGCATCCCCACCGTCGTGCCGTTCCACCGTGCGGTGCTGGAGGCCGAGGCCTTCGTGCCGGCCGACGACGCGCAGCCGTTCGCCGTGCACACCCGCTGGATCGAGACGGAGTTCGCGGACACCGTGGCGGCGCTGAGCGGCCAGGCTCCCGCCCAGGAGGAGGAGCAGCTGCCCGACGCCGCCCTGGAGCGCGTCGTCGTCGAGGTGGGCGGCAAGCGGCTCGAGGTCGTGCTGCCCGCCGCGCTGGGCCTGGGCCGCAGCTCGGGCACCGGTCCCGGCCGCAACGGCGCAGGGA
>JAEWEJ010000198.1 GCA_023389455.1 Actinomycetes bacterium
GGACCTCGGCCTCGGGCAGCCGCTCCCGCATCGGCGCGACGTCGCGCTGCTGCGCGACGACCACCAGGTCGGCGCCCGCCCTCGTGAGCTCCGGCAGCAGGTCGTCGAGGTACCGCCCGACACCGCCGCGGTCCGGCGGCACCGCCGTCGCATCGACGAGGACCCGCACCCGACGTCCGTCCGTCACCGACAGCCTCCGTGTCTCACCGGTGCCCGGAGCCCTGCGCGCGGCGGGCACCGTCCCGCGCCGACCAGCCAGCCTACGGGCAGCGGGCGCGTGATCCCGCCCCGCACGGTGACCTAGGCTCGACTCTCGTGACCACGACCGCCCCTGCCACCCTGGACGTCGCCATGGTGGTCGAGCAGTGCTGGCAGCCCGTGCCGGGCGGGTCCGGGACCTACGTCGTCGAGCTCACGCGAGCGCTCGGCGGGCTCGAGGACGTCCGGGTCGTCGGCGTCAGCGCGCTGCACACCGCACCCCCGCCCGCCGACGTGCGTCCGCCGGTGCGCACTCGGTCGCTGCCCCTGCCGCGGGTGGCGCTGTACGAGGCGTGGCGTCGCACCGGCCTGCCGCACCCCGAGTGGGTCGCACCGGGCGCCGACGTGGTGCACGCGCCCACGTGGGCCGTGCCCGGGACGTCGCGGCCCCTCGTCGTGACGGTGCACGACCTGGCGTTCCTCGACGACCCGTCGCACTTCACCGCCCGCGGGAACCTGTACTTCCGCCAGGCGCTGGCGCGCACCCGGGAGCGGGCCGCCGCGGTGGTCGTGCCGTCTCGCCACACGGCCGACGCGCTCCTCGCCCACGGCGTCGGGGCCGAGCGCCTGCACGTCGTCCCGCACGGCGTGCGGATCCCCACGGTGACGCCCGGGCAGGTCGCCGACGTGCGTGCCCGGTACGGCCTGGACCGGGACTACCTGATGTGGGCGGGGACGCTCGAGCCCCGCAAGAACCTCGCCCGGCTGGTGGCGGCCTGGGCCGCGCTGCCGGCGCCCGCGCCGGACCTCGTGCTCGTCGGGCCCAGCGGCTGGGGCGACGTGACCGTGCCGGCGTCCGCTCCCCCGGGAGCGCGCACGCACCTGACCGGACGCGTGGAGGCGGCGGACCTGCACGCGCTGTACGCCGGTGCGACCGCCTTCGCGTTCCCGTCGCTGCGCGAGGGCTTCGGCATGCCGGTCCTCGAGGCCATGGCGCACGGCTGCCCGGTGCTCACGTCGGCGGGCACGGCGTGCGCCGAGGTCGCGGGCGACGCCGCCGTCCTGGCCGACCCGCTGGACGTCGGGTCGCTCACGGCGGGGCTGCGCGACGTGCTGGCCGGCGGCGCGGAGCTCGGTCGGAAGGGCGCCGCGCACGCGGCGGGGTTCACCTGGGAGGCGTCGGCCCGCGCCCACGCCGCGGTGTACGCGCAGGCCGCGGCGCGCGGCGCACGACCGGCGCGCTGACGACCCGCGCGCACCGACGACCCGCGACCACCGACACGCCGGCCGGTCGCCGTCCGTCGGTCAGGCGGCGTCCTGGCGCAGCTCGTCCGGCACGTCGGTGGCGATCCCTGCCGCGGCGGCACGCCGGCGGGCGATCACCGCCGTCAGCGCCGCGGCACCCGCGACCGCGAGGTCCCCCACCGTGAAGACGAGCCGGGAGGCGACCGCGATACCGGTGGCCTGGCCGACCGTGACCATGGTCGTCAGCGCGCCCACGACGACCGCCTCGCGCACCCCCACCCCGGAGGGCAGGAACACCGCGAACAGCCCCGCGGTGAAGCCCAGGGCGATCGCGCCGGCGCACAGCAGCATGGCCGCCGGGCCGGGGTCGACCAACGAGTTGGCGAGCAGCCAGAGGTGGGCGCCGAACAGCAGGTAGGACACCAGGGCCCAGCCCAGCGACCGCGCCACGACGCCGACGCGCAGCGTGTGGTCCAGGGGCGGCTTGCGCAGCAGCCGGAAGATCGCCGAGGCGAGCCACGTCATCACCCGCGGGTGCAGGCACACCAGGCCCACGGGCAGCAGGAGGAACAGCCACATCAGGTCGCGGTGCTGACCGGCGACGACGGGCAGCGCCGCCAGCCCGAGCAGCAGCGAGGCGACCACCCCGACGCCCGCGGCGAACAGGCTCGCGGCGAAGACGCGGGCGCGGGCGACGCCGTGGCGTCGCCCCAGCTCCATCTGCAGCAGGTAGGCCCAGACCGACCCCGGGACGTACTTCCCGAGCTGGCCCACGAGGCAGATCTGCGCGCCGCGGGCCACGCCCACGCGGGGCCCGAGGTCGTCCAGGAGGGTCTGCCAGCTCATGGTGCCGGCAGCCAGACCGAGGATCACGCACACGAACGAGAGGGCGGCCGCCAGCGGGTGCACCGAGACGAGAGCCTCGCGGACCTCGGCCCACTGCCGCACCACCTGCCAGCCGGCGGCGACCAGCACGAGCACGATGAGGGCCCACCGGGCGACCGCCATGAGCCGGGCACGCCGGGACGCGGGGGGCACCGAGGGGTCCCCCGTCGGCGGGACGTGCGCCGGCTCCGGACGCGCGGTGGTGGTCATCTGCAGCTGCTCCCCGTGCTGTGGTGGCACCGTGCCGGTGCCGGCGGACCGTGCGGGCGGCCACCCGCGGGCGGCTGCGCCTGTCGACGGTGACCGGCGGTGGCGCCCCCACGCCTCGACAAGGCTAACGCCCCTCAGCGCGTGGGCGCGTGAGCCTGGTCCCACCGCGCGAACACGTCGCGCAGCACCGGGTCGAGCAGCGCGGGGTCCGGCCGGCGCCCCAGCGTGTAGGCGCGCTCGACCTCCGCGACAGCCGCCTCGGAGAGGCCCTGGCGCTCCATGCCGACGACGTTCGCCCCGCGGACCCGTGCCGGGTTCCCGTAGACCTTCGCGTACGGCGCCACGTCCCGGCTGACGACGGCGCCCATGCCGACCATCGCGCCGTCGCCGACGAGACGCCGCTGGTGCACGAGCGCGCCCAGGCCGAGGTTCGCGCGCGCGCCCACCACGACGTGACCGCCGAGCGCGACGCCGGAGGCGATCGTCACGCCGTCCTCCAGCCGGCAGTCGTGCGCGACGTACGAGCGGTTCATGACGAAGCAGTCGTCACCGATGCGCGTGACGGTCCGCCACCCCTGGTGCACCACGACCTGCTCACGCAGGACGTTGCGGTCACCGATGACGAGCCCCGCGCCACCGCCGCCGTCGACCCACTGCGCGGGGTGGTCGGTGCCACGCACCTCGGGCGGGGCACCGAGCGTGGCCCCCGAGCCGATCCAGTTGCCGTCGCCGATGCGGACGGGGCCGAGGATCACCACGTGGGGACCGATGACGTTGCCCCGGCCGAGCTCGACCTCGTCGCCGATGACGGCGGTGGGGTGGATCGTGTTTCGGTCGTGTGTCGTCGGCGTCACGATCCGATGCTACCCACGGGTCGGCGCCACGGTGAGGAGGTCCCCCGGCACGTCACCCAGGTCCTGGTACGGTCGACGGCGGCCAGGTCCACTGACAGCAAGAGAGCTCCCCGTGATCCCCATCTCCACCGTCGACCTCGGCGCTGAGGTCGAGGCCGAGGTCCTCAAGGTCCTCCGCTCGGGCATGATCGCCCAGGGTCCTGTCGTCGCCGAGTTCGAGCGCCGGTTCGCCGAGCTCACCGGCGTGCGCCACGCCGTGGCGGTCAACAACGGCACGACCGCGCTGGTCGCCGCCCTGCAGGTCCTGGACCTGCAGGAGGGTGACGAGGTGCTGACGTCGCCGTTCACCTTCGTCGCGACCCTCAACG
Source organism: Actinomycetes bacterium (assembly GCA_023389455.1). GTDB lineage: Bacteria > Actinomycetota > Actinomycetes > Actinomycetales > Cellulomonadaceae > Cellulomonas. The sequence goes on from JAEWEJ010000198.1 coordinate 3,761, forward strand.
CGATCCTCGAGGCCGGTGCGACCGCCACGTTCGCCGACATCGGCGAGGAGGACTTCAACCTCGACGCGGCCGCCGCCGGGGCTGCGGTGACGGACCGCACCAAGGTGCTGATGCCGGTGCACCTGTACGGGCAGACGGTCGACGCCGGCGCCTTCACCTCCCTGGCGGACCGCCACGGGCTCGCGCTCGTCGAGGACTCCGCGCAGTCGCACGGCGCGACGTTCGAGGGCCGCGCCGCGGGCAGCTTCGGCATCGGCTGCTTCTCGTTCTACGGCACCAAGAACCTCACCACCGGTGAGGGCGGGATCATCACCACCGACGACGACGTCCTGGCCGACCGCCTGCGCGTGCTGCGCAACCAGGGCATGCGGGCGCGGTACCAGTACGAGGTCGCGGGGCACAACTACCGTCTGACGGACCTGCAGGCCGCCGTCGTCCTGCCGCAGCTCGACCGGTACGACCGCACCGTCGAGCGGCGCAAGGCGAACGCCGCCCGCCTGGCCGCCGGCCTGGCCGACGTGCCGGGCCTCGTCGTCCCCCGCGAGCTGCCCGGCCGTTCGCACGTCTGGCACCAGTTCACGGTCCGCCTGACGCCGGAGGCGCGCGTCGACCGCGACGAGTTCGTCGCACGTCTCACCGAGGCCGGCATCGGCAACGGCATCTACTACCCGCGGCTGGTGTTCGACTACGACTGCTACCGGGACCACCCGCGCGTGCGGATGGGCGAGGTGCCCGTCGCCGAGCGGATCGTCCGTGAGGTCGTGTCGCTGCCGGTGCACCCGAAGGTCTCCGACGCCGACGTCGACACGATCGTCGGTGCCGTCCGCACGATCCTGGGGGCATGACCGTGGCCGCACCCCTCAACGTCCTGCTGGTCGGCGCCGGCTCCATGGGGTCGCTGCACGCCCGCGTGATCTCCCAGGGCGAGAGCACGCACCTCGCGACGGTGGTGGACCCCCGCCCCGAGGTCGGCGGCGCGGTCGCCGAGCGCTTCGGCGCGTCGTGGCAGCCGGAGATCGGCTCCCTCGCGGGTGTCGACGCGGTCGTCGTCGCCGCCGCCACCGAGGCGCACGGTCCGCTCGCCCGCCAGGTCCTCGAGGCGGGCGTCCCGCTGCTCGTGGAGAAGCCCGTCACCGCGACGCTCGACGAGACCCGGGAGGTCCTCGAGCTGTCCCGCCGGCGCGGCGTGCCGATGATGTGCGGGCTCCTCGAGCGGTACAACCCGGCCGTGGTCACCGCACGCTCGATCGTCCGGGCGCCGGTGCACGTCACCGCCACGCGGCACTCCCCGTACGCGCCGCGCATCCTGACCGGCGTCGCGTGGGACCTGCTGGTCCACGACGTCGACCTGGCGATGCAGTTCCTCCCGGGTGACGTCGACCAGGTCGAGGCCGTGGTCGGGCAGTTCCACCCGTCGTCGCTGCCGGGCGCCGAGGACGTCGTGCAGGCGTCGCTGCGGTTCTCGCAGGGCGGTGTCGCCTCCGTGTCGGCCAGCCGGGTGGGCCAGAAGAAGGTGCGCGACCTCGTGATCCACGAGCTCGACCGGATGATCGAGATCGACCTGCTGCGCCGCGGCGTCACGGTGTACCACCACGTCGCCGGCGAGGCCTCCGACGAGGGCAGGGGCTACCGCCAGCAGACGGTCATCGAGATCCCGGAGCTGACGACGTCCCGCGAGCCCCTCGCGGCCCAGCTCGACCGCTTCGTCGCCCTGGTCCGGGGCGAGGTCGACGCGGACGCGGAGCGCGACTCGATCCTGCCGTCCCACACGGTCGTGGCACGCGTCAAGGAGGCGGCGGCCGTCGTCGGACCTTCCGTCAGCGTCGAGCGGCGACGAGCCGCTCCAGCACCTCCAGGTGCTGGTCCACGACGCGCTCGAGCGCGAACCGCTCGTGGACCACCTGCTGCGCGGCGGCACCCACCCGGCGCGCGTGCTCCGGGTCGGTGAGCGCCTCGATGAGCGCGGCCGCGAGCCCGTCGACGTCCCCGGGCCGGGTGACGTAGAGGTGCTCCCGGTCCCCCAGCGGGACGGTCGGGAAGTTGTCGACCCGCCCCGGCGCGACGACGGGGACACCCGCAGCCATGGCCTCCAGCGTGGCCGTGCCGAGCCCGATGCCCTGCTCGTGCGACTCGACGTCGGCCGCGGCGAGCAGGTCGGGCACCTCGCGCTTCGGCACGGCACCGACCGTGAGCACGTGGTCGCGTACGCCCAGCTCGTCCGCACGCCGCTCGAACGCGTCGTAGTACACCCGCCCCACGACCGCCAGCACGACGTCCGGCACCTTCTCCAGGACCGCGGGCAGCGCCTCGACCAGCGCGACCCGGTCGCGCAGCGGGATCACGTGCCCGAGGGACAGCACCAGCGGCGTCTCGTCGTCGACCCCGAGGCGTGCCCGGCCCGCGGCGCCGTCACCGCCCGCGGTCCACCCGGCGTCCACGCCGACGGGGATGTACTCCAGCCCCGCCGTCGCACCGCGGTACCGCGCCTTGACGTAGTCGTCCATGAGCGCGTCCATGACGACCAGGTGCGGGCGGTGCACCCGCATGGCCGGGCGCACCATGACGGCGTCGAGCCCCCGGAACACGCTGTGGTAGTGCGCCTGGGGGTTCTCCAGCCGCGTGTGGATGCTCAGCAGCGTGGGGACGCGCCGGTGGCGCGCCCACGCCCCGGTCGCCCACGTGAGGTCGAAGAACTGCCCGTGCTGGTGCACCACGTCCGGCGCGAAGTCGTCGAGCAGGCGCCACAGCCGCCGGAACAGGCTCGGCCGTGTCGCGAACGAGATGTCGAAGCTCACGGCGAACCGCGACTCCGGCAGCGCGAACGCGGGCAGGCGCACGATCCGCATCCCGTCGCGGTGCTCCACGGACGGGGCGTCCCCGTAGGCCGCGGTCACCACGAGCACCTCGTGGCCCCGCGCGGCGTACGCCGTGGCGAGCGCGTCCGACAGGTGCGAGCTCCCCCCCACGCGCGGCGGGTAGAAGTTGTTCACCACGACGATCCTCATGCGACCACCTCCCGGACGAACTCCGGGCGCTCCCCCGGCTCGCCGAGCTCGACGCGCGCCACGACGCGCGCGGGCACGCCCGCGACGACCGTGCGGGGCGGCACGTCCGTGGTCACCACGGCCCCGGCGCCGACCACGGCCTCGTCCCCGATGGTCACGCCCATCATGACGACGGCGTTCGCGCCGAGGAACACGCGGTCGCCGATCGTGACGGGCGCACGCTCGACCGTGTCCCACGCGCGTCCGGAGACGCACCGCCGGGCGCTGGAGTGCGTGTACACCTGGACGCCCGCGCTGATGTCGCAGCCGGCGCCGATGGTCAGGCCGCCGGAGCCGTCGATCACCGTGAAGGCGCCGATCCAGGTGCCCTCACCGATCGTCGGCTCCCCGACGATCCACGCGTGCTCGTGGTACTCGTTGGACGGCAGCCGGCCGGGGGCGCGCCCCGCCATCAGCCGCCGTTCCGAATGAGGTCGGTCATGCCGTCGCGCACGCTGATCGTCGGCTCGAAGCCCAGGATCTCCTTGGCGCGCCGCGTGTCGGCCGCCCGGCGGCTCACCAGCACGTCACGCGGGTTGAACTGCGGCTGGACGTCCGCGCCCACGGCGTCGATGAGGATGCGCGCGAGGTCGGCGATCGAGGTGTCGATGCCGGTGCCGATGTTGACCGGCACGTTGGCGGTCTCGGCCTCGAGCGCCAGCACCGCGGAGCGCGCGATGTCGTGCACGTGGATGAAGTCCATCGACTGCTCGCCCTTGCCGTCGATGACGGGCGCCTCGCCGTTGCGCAGCCGGTTGACGAAGTGGTTGATCACCGAGGTGTAGTACGCGGTCGTCTTCTGACCGGGGCCGTACACGTTGAAGAACCGCAGCGCGATCCACGACAGGCCCGCGCGCCGCTGGTAGAAGCCCAGCAGGTCCTCGCCGGCACGCTTGGAGATGCAGTACGGCGTGAGCGGCGACAGCCGGTCGTCCTCGTGCATCGGCAGCGTCTCGGGGTCACCGTAGACGGACGCGCTGGACGCGAAGACCAGACGCTCCACGCCCTGGTCGGCCGCCGCGGCGAACACGTTGTGGTTGCCGATCATGTTGATGTCCATCGACTCGTACGGGTCGGCCTGGCTCTTGTTGATCGACACCGCCGCGAAGTGGATCACGTGGGAGCAGCCGCGCATCGCCTGCTGCACCGCACCGCCGTAGCGCACGTCCTGGTCGATGAGCTCGACGTCCCCGGACTCCGCCAGGCGCATGACCGCGTCACGGTCACCGCGGAACATGTTGTCGAAGATGCGCACCTTGTAGCCGCGCTCGAGCAGCATCGGCACCACGTGCATGCCGATGAAGCCGGCGCCGCCGGTGAAGAAGACGGTCTTGTCTGCCATGGGGTGACTCCTGTCGGGTGGGTTCAGCGGGTGGTCGCGGCGGACGTCACGACGCGTCGCAGCGTGTCGGCCACGCGCTCCACCTCGTCGTCCCGCAGGTTGGCGTGCATGGGGATGGCCAGGTGCCGGGCGAACAGGTCCGCCGAGACGGGCAGGTGCGCCGTGCTGCCGTAGACCGGCTGCACGTGCGACGCGTAGGTGCCGAAGTTGCACTGGACGCCCTGCTCACGCAGCGCGGTCGCCACGGCGCCACGGTCCAGCGACGGGTCGAGCGTGACGACGTACGACTGCCACGGGTGCTCACGGTCCGGCAGCGCCACGGGCAGCGTGACCAGCTCGAGGTCCTTCAGCAGCTCCTCGTAGCGCGCCGCGACCCGGCGCCGGGCCGCCAGCAGGTCGGGCAGGCGCGTGAGCTGGACCGACATGATGGCCGCCGCGACGTCGGAGAGCCGGTAGTTGTAGCCGGCCTCGTCGAAGCTCGGCACCGGCAGCTCGCGGGAGCCCTCGCGCGTCAGCGCGGGCTCGATGCCGTAGGTGTGCAGCTTGCGGGCGCGCGCAGCCAGCGCGGGGTCGTCGGTCGTCAGCGCGCCGCCCTCACCGGCGGTGATGCCCTTGCGCCCGTGGAAGCTGAAGGTCGCCACGTCGGCCAGCGAGCCGGCGGGACGACCCTTGTACGTCGCGCCGGCCGAGCAGGCGGCGTCCTCCATGAGCCACAGGCCGTGCCGGTCGGCGATCGCCCGCAGCTCGTCGTAGTCCGCGGGCTGGCCGAAGACGTCGACCGCCAGGATGCCGACGGTGCGCTCGGTGACGAGGGACTCCACGTGCCGGGGGTCGGCGCTCCAGATGTCGGGGCGCACGTCCGCGAACACCGGGGTCGCACCCGACCACAGCACCGAGTGGCCCGTCGCGGGGAACGTGTAGTCGCCGACGATCACCTCGTCCCCCGGTCCGGCACCGAGGACCTCCAGCCCCAGGTGCAGCGCCGAGCCGCAGTTGGACGTCGCCAGGGCGTGCTGCGTGCCCACGGTGGCGGCGAACTGCTCCTCGAAGGCGCGGCACGCGGGGCCTGCACCGGACAGCCAGCCCGACTCGAACACGCGCGCGACGGCTGCGAGCTCGTCCTCGCCGACGGTGGGCTGCCCCAGTGACACGACCTCGGACATGGGTTCTCCTCTCGTGGTCCCCCGCACATGGCGGCGGCCCTCAGGGGTGCTCGACCACCTGGTAGATGCGGTACGTGGCGACAGGCTCCCGGACCACGTCGACGAGCTCCAGGCAGTCCTGCTCGATCGGACGGTCCGCCAGCACGTGGGTGATCTCGCTCTGCTCGTACGCGGCGCACGAGTCGAAGTTGATGCGCACCTGGTCGGGCGCCGGGTTGGAGATGCGCCGCGCGTCCTCGTCGACGATCCAGCCGACGTTCCCGAACCGGTTCCACGCGACCTCGTGCCGGCCCGACGGGTCGAGCCGCTCCCACGTGTCGACGTCGGGCGCACCCTGGAACGCGTTGAACGCGCCGACCCCCGTGACGGTGAGGATGGGACCGACCATGGCGTCCCCGACGCCGACCCAGCGGCCCGGCACCTCCTCGTCGAGCTCGCTGACGGCCTGCGCGACGTCCGTCTCCCGCAGGTCGAACACACCGCGGTAGAGCGGGTTGACCCACCCCGCCAGCACGAGGCTCAGCGCGAGGAACGCCACGCCGCCGAGCAGCACGCTGCGGCGCACGAGGAGCACCGCGCTCGTCGCGAGGGCCAGAGTCAGGACGAACCACGCCCCCGACGCCTCCAGCGCGCCGGGCCGGTGCGACAGCCGGTCGGCGAGCAGGAGGTGCGAGACGACGACGACCACGCCCACCCCGGCCGCGACCCACCAGGGCGCACGCAGGTCGTACACGTCCATGGCCCGGACCACCAGCGCCACGAGCAGCAGCGAGAGCAGCCCCAGTCCGATGAGCAGGCGCGCCGGCGTGACCCGGTCCAGCAGGAGCAGACGGGCCAGCGGGTCCCAGCCCGGCACGTACAGGAACGCGGCGAACAGCAGCCCGCACGCCAGCGCCGTCACGAGCGGGACCTCGAGCACGCGGCGGGTGCGCCACAGGTGCACCAGCAGCCACAGGCCGCCCAGCGCGACGAAGGCGCCCAGGAAGACGAACGTCGCCGCCTCGGAGCTGTTCGGCCGGATGCCGTGCGAGGTGCCCCCGTTCAGCGCGAGGGAGAACGTCCCGAGGAAGGCGGCGAGCCGGTCGGGGTCCGCCAGCCCCTCGCCCGTGGCGACCACGCGCTGGCCCGGGTAGACGGTCCCGAGGAAGCCCTGGATCGTCTCCCACCGCGTGAGCAGGAAGACCACGACGACCCCCGCGCCGGCAGCACCGCCGGCGAGGACGGGCACGACGCGTCGCAGGCGCTCGCGCACGGTGCCTCCGCCGTCGCGGCGCAGCACCCAGCCGACGCCGAACGCGGCGGTCACCCAGGCCACGGGGATGAGGAACGGCGCGTAGATGCCCAGCGCGGCCGTGACGGTCACGTAGCCCACCGGCAACGACCACCACCAGCGCGCGCGCCGCGACGCGAGGCCCGTGGTCCACACGATCGCCGTCATCGTCAGCAGCGCCCAGGCCACCGGCCACAGGGTCTGGGGGATGTACCACCACTGGAAGAAGGGCGAGAACAGGAACGCCGTGGCGAGGACGGCCGACGCGGCGGGGCGCCTCGGCATGAGCGAGACGAGCAGCATGTACGCGGCAGCGGCCAGCGCGAAGCCGGGCAGCCACCACTTCAGGGCGAACGCCTGGTCGAACGGCAGGACGAAGAAGCCGAGGTTGTGCGGGCGGAAGGCGGCCGACCACTCGGCGTACGGCGCCTCCCAGTTGAGGGACATGTCGACGCCACCGGGCAACGTGTCGTTGCGCAGCGGCAGACCCTCCTCCACCTGCGACACCGTGTACACGGTCTGCACGGCCCACTCGTCGCTGCGGATGGCCTGGGGCTCGAAGGCGACCAGGTCACCGTCCGCGCCGGTCTCGAACCAGTCGTGGACGACGCCCGTGGACGTCCCGGACAGCCCGGCGGCGACCAGCACGGTCAGGACCACCAGCAGCAGGGCGGGGTACGCGAGGAGCACGCGCACCCGGGGCAGGCCGTCCGCGCGAGGACCGGCCCACTCCCGCCACCGCGCGACGGGTCCGGTCGGCCGGTCGACGGGCGCACCAGCGGTGGTCGCCGACGACGTCGTCGGTACCTCGATCTTCTCGCTCACGACTTCCTTCGACGACGGCAGGGCTGTGCTGAGCATAATCGGCCCGCGCCGGGCCTCGGGGTCACCGCGCCGTCGAGGACGCCCGCGCCCCCGTCACAGCGCACCGAGCCCCACGCCTGCCACCGCCACGACGGCCAGGGTGGCCAGCAGCCGGTCCACGCGGCGGTCGCGCAGGGCGAGCAGCACGCCCAGGACGAGCAGCGGGGACAGCGCCAGCGCGTACCGGGCGACGACCGGATGGTCGATCCCCATGGTCAGCGCGTTGGAGATGCGCAGCAGCGGGGCGTGGGCGACCAGGGCGAGCACCGTGCCGGCGACGAGCGCGACAGCGGGCTGCGCCCACCGGGACGCGGGTGCGACGGACGCGGCAGGCTCGTCCCGAGCCTCACCACCCGGGGTGCGGCGCGCCGTGACCACCACCACACCCAGGAGCAGCAGGACGGCGACGACCACGACCACCGGGCCCAGCCACGCCGTCGCCGCGTACGCGGCACCGCGCGCCAGGGCACCGACGGTGGCGTCGCCGACCAGCCGGGACGCCAGCGGGTCCACCCACGCGACGTGCGGCCCCAGCTCGAGCAGTCCCCCGCCCAGGAGCTCGAGGGCGGGCGGCACGGGGTACGCCCCGTACAGCTCCGCGTTCGGCACGACGGCCCGCGCCGCGATCACCCGGCCCCACACGACCACGGGGGCGAGCACCACCGCCGCGAGGAGCCCCACGTGGCCCAGGTGCGGCCGCCACGGCCCGTCGACCCGGCGGCCGGTCCGCCGGCGCCACCAGACGAACGTGGCCGCGGCACCGACGGCCACCACCGGCAGCGAGCTCGTCACCGCGGTGCCGGCCGCGAGCGCCGACGCCGCGACCACCACCCAGAACCCCCGGCCGGACCGCACCCACCGGACGGCCGCCCAGGCCACGAGCCCGCCGCACAGCACCGCTGTCGACACCGGGTTGACCAGCACCCCGAACAGCAGCACGGACCCCCCGGCCGACGGCGCGAGCGCCGCGGCGACCAGCGCGCTGCCCCGCAGCCCGGCCGCCCGGGCGGCGCCTGCGCAGGCGACCACGCCGAGGACCAGGCACACGGCCGAGAACCCTCGGTACGCCGTCAGCGGCCGCAGCTGAGCCCCCGTCGCGTCGAGGGCGCGCCGGAACCCGTCCGCGGCCACGAAGTAGGTCGGGTAGTGGATGTAGCCGCTGGTGTAGCGGCCGGACGGGAGCGTCGCCGCGGACGCCGCGGGGTCACCGCAGGTCCAGGGCGCGCCCGCCTCGTGGCCCACGCCGCACGCCCACTCGTCGACGACCCGCTGGTCGTACTCCATCCCGCGCAGGGGCACGACGCCGTCGTGCACGCGCAGCGCGTAGTCGAGGTGGGCGTGCTCGTCGACGATCGACAGCGGGTCCTCGGCGCCCACCACACGGACGGCCGCCAGCCCGAGCAGCGCCCCGAGGGCGACGACGAGCGCCGCCGCTCCCCACCGGCGCCCAGTGCGCAGCGCACCGAGCACGGTCACGCGCAGCGACCGCCGCGCTCCGACGCCGGGCGAGGTGCCGGCCGGCTCCTCGCCCACCACCTCCTCGTCGAGCGCGTCATCGCCGACCACGGACACCCCGTCGCTGCGCACGGGGAATGGTAGCCCGCAGCGCGTCGGCCGGGCGGCGGTCCGTGCGCAGGTCCGACGCCGATCCGGTACCCGGTCCGGCGCGGTCGCCACGCCCGGCCGACCGCGGGTCCCGGCGCCGGTCCCGCCCGCACCGGCGGCTCGGCGAACTAGCATGACCGACGGCCCGGTCCGGGCCGCGGGACGACGAGGGGACGGACGACGTGGCACGCATCGCGGTCGTGGGCAGCGGGATCGTGGGGCTGGCGACGGCCGCCAGGCTCGCTCGGCGCGGTGACGAGGTGCTCGTCCTCGACAAGGAGCCCGAGCTCGCGAGCCACCAGACGGGTCGCAACTCGGGCGTGGTGCACTCCGGCCTCTACTACGCTCCCGGCAGCCACAAGGCGCGCATGAGCCGCGCCGGTGCCGAGTCGATGCTGGCGTACGCCCGGGAGCACGGGATCGC